>CAYTLV010000001.1:0-22662 GCA_964438445.1 uncultured bacterium
GGGTAATTGTTTGCTCGGGCGAGCACCCATATCTTTGATCTTATTTGCTTTGTCGATCAAGTTTCCCCGACCTGTCTTAAGTTTATTTTCTGCATCTTCGTAGGTTTTTTGAGCGGTTTGCATTTGCTTGCCAACTTTTTCAAAATCCTCATAAAACGAGATGAACTTGTCTAGCATTTTCCCGCTTTCATTTGCAATATCCATAGCATTCTTTGTTTGATTCTCTTGTTGCCAAATATAAGATACTGTCTTAAGTGATGCCAGTAACGAGGAGGGTCCGATCATAATTACACTCTTTTTAATGGCATACTGATACAGCGACATATCTTCTTCCATCACAGTTGCAAAAGCACCTTCAATAGGAATGAACATAAAAACATAATCGGGAGAATTAATGTCTTTTAAATTCTGATAATGTTTTTCATTCAATCCATCAATATGACGTTTCATGGATGCTATCAAAGCTTTTCTGTGCTGGTGGATTTCAGTAGCATCTTCGGCTTTGATAAATTTCTCATAATCAATAAAAGAAACTTTAGAGTCAATGATCAAATGCTTGTTCTCGGGAAGATTAATGATCATATCGGGTTGTTTACGACCTTCTTCCTCAGTGAAAGAGGTTTGTGTTTCATATTCCATCCCTTTTCGCAAACCGGACATTTCTAATAAGCGTTCCAGGATCAACTCCCCCCAATTTCCCTGTTTCTTAACATCGCCCTTTAAGGCTCTTGTTAAATTGCTTGTCTCTTCTGTGATCACTTGATTCAATTTTTGAAGTTCTTCAATTTTGGCAGTCAGAGTCGTCATCCTATCGCTTGTACCCGTGTGCAGTTCTTCAATTTTTTTTCGGAATTGATTAATATCCTTTTCAATTGGTTCCAGTACCAATTTTATTTTATCTGTGTTCTTTCTATCTTTTTCATCAAATATCTTATTTGCAAGATTCTCGAATTTTTCACTCAAAGATTTTTGCATATCCTCAGTTTCAGCTGACTTTTCTTTTAATAAACGATTTTCAGTCTCAAGTCGAACAAGGTCATTCTGAGTTTCTTGTGTTAAGGTTTTCTGTAGTTCTAGTTCTCTTTTATTTTTTCTTTGAACAAATTGAAAAATAATATAAACGGCAACAGCCCCAAGAACGATGCCGGAAATGAAAAGTATATATTTCATGTCAACCCCTATTTGTGGTTTTCGTCGTCTGTCAAAGAAAATTGATAAAGTGCTTTATGGTATTTACAGCGTTTGATCATAAGGTAACTTGCCTTGTCTTCCGCCACTCTTGAGAAACACTCTATTGCATCATCCCAATTACCTTGGAGATAATATGTCAATCCTTTATCATAATGTGCTTTTTTAAGTGCTTCTTCTGTATCACACGTCAATCGCGAGAATAATACTTCATAGACTTGCACGCGCTTTTTACAACCCTCAATTTCAACCCTATCTAATTTCCTTGTGACAATTTCATTCTTAATATAAGCAAATACCAATTCATCTATCAAGATTTTCGTGCCATAATATTTATTTATCTTTTGGTAGCGGGATGCTAAGTTTACAGTTTTACCCAATACGGTAAATTCATTTTTGCCTGCAACATGGATGTCACAAGCGTAAAGATCCCCCGAGCAAATACCAATACGGGCAGCTACGGGAATACAAATATTATTAATTTTAACGGGGTTGAGAGTGCCAAGTATTTTTTGCATATCGAGGGCACACTTAATGGCATTATGGGCATGATCATTATCCGATCCTTCAAGACCAAATACAGCCATGATGGCATCACCCTGTATTTGGCATACATAGCCACTGTGATCTTGAATACTATCAGACAAGGGTTCAATAACCCGCATGATGAATTGACATGTTTCTTTAGGACATAATATTCCACTTATTCCAAGAAAATTCTTTATGTCTATAAAAAGTACTGTCCCCTGTATATCTCCGGTAGCAAATTTCTTCATAGCTCATTTTCCTTTACCCATTTTTAACTGTTGACATTGTATTCATATTAAATATTTATGATAATACGCTCATACTTTCTTTTCCATAAAAACAAACTCTCCGAAATATTCAGGTTGATGAAAGTTCAATTTTTTAACCGGACTCCATGCGGCCCAGTGAGGATGAGAAGTCTTATCTCCACATTTATATAAATTGCCCTGCCAGATTGAGCTATTTATCTTCTTTATTGGCGAATATAGTTTAAAAAACGAAAATGGAATATATAGTGCCAAAAACCATGTGATCGCCGAAATGATCTCCGGGTCAACAACTTTTGGTAAACTACTGAGTATCCTGATTTGCTTTGAATGCTGTTCGGGTATACTACGAATATCTTTACGTTGACCCTGTGAATCACGTTCGGGATCAACTATAAAATTTACATGTAAGGTGCCCCCTGCATTTAACTCAAAATTATAGTAACCTTCAGCTTCCGGGGGTTGAATAAACCATTCTACGCAACTATCTTCATTTACTTTAGAATTATAATCGGTATAAATTGAATGCACATAGTGATCTTTTACTTTATAAAGTAAATATATACCCTGATCATTATATTGAATTTTTACTAGTGTTTGGGGTGTGTGATCACTGCTGATGGGGTAAAATGAATTAATCTTAGCAATCGGAGCGTCTCGCCAACATAAAGAATCCCAGTCGATTGACAAATTCTTAATTTTTAAATTGTTATATATATGATAACTTTTTATCACAGTCCCCCTTATTTATAATAATGTAACAATTGTTGAGTTTAAATGCCAATGCTTATTGACGTAAAAGCCAAAGATAGAGCACGTCGCCAACGCTCTTGAGGCTTTGCGGGGAACAATGGGCCGGCAGATCACGTGGTGTGTGCCAAATATTTTTGCCTTTATACTGATAGTGAAAATCAATAAGATCAATAGTTGGGATACCTGCTTTTATATTAAGCGGAATATGATCATCATAGATATCTATTCCTATCTTCTTTCGAAATATCTGTCCATAGCCAAGTTCTTTTGCTATAGCCCAGACTTCATTAACCAATTCTGGGGCATATCGCATACTGTTTGCTTCTATGGGGATTTCAAGATCTTTGTCCCCGATCATATCTATAAGTATGCCTTTCCCGGCCAGTGGTAATATGGGGTTTTGGGCATAGTATGCCGAACCCTGACAGAAATATTTCCCATTTCCTGCAATACCCATATCTTCAGCATCCCAAAAAATCACATCAACACCGATAGTTGGAGTAATATTTTTAATATGCTTCATCAATTCAAGTAACACTGCCGTTCCGCTTGCTCCATCATTCGCACCAGGAACAGGTGTGTTATAATATACAAAATCTTTATCGGAAATGGGGCGCGTATCCCAATGTGTGCTCAGCATCACTCTTTTGGAATTTTCAGGGCTAAATCGTGCAATAATATTAAAAGCATCTACTGTGGTCTTATTATCCGGACGATAGGCCTTATATTGCTGTATAACGACGGTATCAGCATACATCAGGCTTTGTTCAACCAGCCAATCCCGGCAAATGATCTGTCCCGGGCTTCCGGGTATTCGCGGTCCAAAATCAACTTGTTTTTCTAAATAAGAAAATGCACGAAAGGCATCAAAAGGCAATGTGCCGGCAAGCAACACGCCAATAAAAACTGAAAAAATGATAATTATTCGTTTCATAAATTTAACCACTAATGCGAATAGTAACTGTTACACCAAAATCTTTATAATCATCAGTGTTGTTTTCACTATCTAAAGATTTTGTTTTGTCAATTCTCTGACCATATTTAAAGAAAAATCTACCATCTATATTTTTGCTAAACCGGTATGAAACTTGGGGCTCAACCTCCCAGTTGATCCTGAAATTCTCCGGATCTCCAAAATTCTGATTTCCTTTAAGTTTAACAATTTTTTTATCCAATCCATACTTTCCTTGTAAAGAAAATGTGATCTCATTCTTCATGTTTATCACTTGAATTTTCTTAAGAAATGGGACGGGAATAGTAAGACCTTTATTATACTCGTAAGATAAATTGAAAGTCATATTATCCTGATAGATTTTTGTTACACTGGTGTTTAAATAGTCAAGTTCAACATCGCCTTGATTGTCGATTTTGATCGTTTTATTATAACCAATACCAACTCGAAGATTGCCATTAAAAGAAAAATCGGCTTTAATTAAGGGTGTAAAATTCAAAGTATATGTCGAAGTTTCTTCACCAAGATAGTATTTTATTTCATCATTGGTAAAACGATAGCGAATACTCTCTTTTCCTGACATCTGGTGTTGAAGGTTAATGCTCTTGATAAAATCTAGTTTACCGTTCAGCCATTTATATTGACTTGGGGAAATTTTCCAAGACAGAGTATAGTTAGGCGCAATAAAGCCGGCTTTTCCCGTTTCGCCCAAGGGAATAAAATTTCGGGTAGACGATGAATCATAAGGTATCAGTTCAAGAGTATCTTCAAAGGCAATAATATACATGAGTTCATCATAATAATCACCGGAGGAAGTTTTATAGCGGTATTTTCGTCCCGTTGATGAACTTTGTTTATAATCCAAGCGTAATTTAACGGTTTTTGCGAGTTGTATTCCACTTGACAAACTTAGAGAACGACTTAATGAATTTGAAAATGGAGTTCCTATAGAACCTTCAAAAGTACCTGTCGGCAAATAGTAATAATCCCCAAGTCCATAGCGATATTTATATGTAACATCCTTATATATTTTGGCGGTGTCACTTCCGGTAATTCCGTTATTATTTTTACTAAAGTTGTCCGTATAATTCACACGAATTGGGTCAATCTTTCCTAACAATGATGTAACAGTGATTTTCTTACGTGCCGGTGCTTTTTTCTTTGGGCTTTCTGGCTTCTTTTTTGGTTCAGATAATTCTTCCGCCCCACCCACATTTTTTCTTTCTGGCTTTTTAGAGACTTCTCTGCTTTCAGCTTCACTCTTTGAAATTACTTTTTTACTTGGCTTTTGGACTTGAGGCCTATTCTGTGAAGTTTTCTTTTTTTCACGGTCTTTCAAGCTTTTATCAATTTTTTTCTTCGAAGAATCCCAAATTTGCTTCAGGCTCAATGAACCACTGGCGGTTATTTTTCTTGAGACACCTACATTGGCATAATTTTGATCACTCTTTGTGCTAAAGGAATAATTCGAAATATAGGAAAGACGCGGTTTTAGCCATGAAAATATTGTCGGGCTATAATTTATGCTGAAACTTTCCCTCATTGACGATACATCTCCAACATTTATTCCATTCATTAGGCTATCATATGCCATATTTGTAACTATTTTCCAGACTTCTCCATGATATTTTTTTAGATCGCTTGCACTGGATCGTTGATAAGTGACCTTTAATGAGGAAAAAGGATTAAAACCCAATTTCATGCTTTTAGACATTCCAAAAGAATACGTATTGCTGGTATCCAAGGTACTTCTCGTTATTCTATCTTCTTCTTTTTCTGCAATACTCATATTCCAATTAAATGACGATGGTTTCCAGTAAAACTTTTTCTCTTTTACTTTTTGATCTAAGAAGGGAATCCAGGATAAATATGGAATTCCTTTACCTTTTTCTATTGCAAGTGAATAAGAGAATTTCCCGCTCATGCTTAAATTGTCTTTAGACGCTATCTCTAAACTGCTGTTTTTAGACTGTGAGGCTGTAAAGCTTGCTGAAACAGGATTTACAAGCAAGCGCGTAAGCCATGCATCCTCTTTACTTCCACTGCGTTTGAGTGATGTACTAACGGATTGTCTTTTTGTTATGACCCTTAAACTATCATCAGGATCATCACTCAAGAGAATATCAGAACCCGGAAAGTATTTGGGTGTGCTGATAGATTTGCTTTGTGACATTGTTACAGGAAACGCTACTTTCCACTTTTCAGGGAATATTTTATGGGCATTAACGGTCATATTTAAATTGTAAGATTCGCTGGTATTCATGTTGCTCGCCATCTGCTGATTAACCTGATGGAAATCAGCATCGGTTTTTTTGACATTGGCGTTAAAACTTAACAAACCACCGAATTTTAGGTCAAAAGAGCCTCTCATTGCCATACCGGGATCATTATTGCTCTCAACTACTCGCATTTCATTGACCCAGATATCACCGGTATAATTTATGAATCCGTCAGTATTTTCAACACCCAATTGCATTTTTTCAATTCTGGACAACGAAGGATTTCCAACAACTCTGAATATTTTGCCTGTATACGTTCCCGTTGTATCGCTAATCGGTCTATATTCCTTAATATTTCCATCATCTAATTCAAGGTATTCAACGCCATCGAAATCAACCCGGTTTTTTAAACGAGTTATCTCATCAAAAATTATTTCAATATTATTTTTATCATCCCATCCGGAATATACCTGAATAACTGCCTCATAGTATTCCGTCATATTTCCTCGCCCAATACGCAAAAACAAATTAACAGAAGCATTAGAGCCCTCAGGACCATGAACAAACATTTTTAACTTTTTATACATAAGCAATGATTCGTTTTCCAACATGATCTTTTCTGCCATCGCAGTTTCGCCGGGCTGAAGATCCTTCAAGTTTAGAACCAAGGCTTGTTCTTTTTCAGTAATGCTCTCGCCACCGGTAAAGCTTACTTGTTCACGTCCGGTAATACCTGGTGGAGATTGATAGTCAGCGTCTTCATCAGAGTTTTTTACTGTTATAAAGAAACGATCATCATCAACAGTATAAAAAGGCGTTTCTTCGTCGGCGATTCCTCTCTCCTGCCATTCATTTCCGACGATGGATACTGATGCAAAATGTACTGTATCCTGATCGGCAACATCAAAAACATTTATACGCATCATGCGTATTGACATAAAATCAGGTTTCCCAACACTATCGATCATTGCTGTTAATGGAATTCGATACTGCTTCCAACCTGTCGCACCACCACCACCATCAAAATAAGTTCTAGATGCTAACCATTCCTCACTGCTTAGATCAACCGTATAAGAATAATAATTATTTGCCTGATCTAATTTACCATCACGATCAACATCTTCTGTTTCGGGATAAGGTTGAATACCATCTGTTCCGGCGTTGTTTTCAGAGCCGTTACAGTAACGAACTTTGCCTTCTTTGTATTCGTCTTTATTAAAATTATCTATGGTCGGATCCCAGCCTCTTGCAAGTTCTTCTTCATCAGTATAACCGTTTATACCGGTATCTTCATTGTAGTCTTCGGATATTTCCAAGTTACCATTATCATTTCTATCTTCATAGTTTTTATCGCCATCACCCATCTCTGTATCGGGAAATGAGGGGTCATAATCCGTATTATACCAATCCTCAGAAATCTCACCAATATCGATCTGTAACTGTGCTTTTTCACCTTTTACCCAAAGTTCAATATATTTGCTATTGCTTTGGTCATACATATATATGGGTTGCATAATACCGCCCCAAATTTGGCGCACATCATTTTGTGTTTCCAAACCGGTAATACCATTTACTTCAGGATCAAGTACAACCGATAGCACATTAGTATATTGGTCTGTCTCTGTCGTCTCTTTCTGCGGCCAAATATATTGAGTATAAACTCCAAAAACCTTAGTTCCGTTACTTCCGACATAAAAAGGGTTATACCAGAATAAGAATCCTCTTTCCCTAAAACTGGAACTGAAAAATGTATTCTCGGGCTTGCTGGCATGAGTCCATTTCTGGAAATTTACATTCATGGGTGTTTCTTGACTGGCAGATTCGAAATCATCTAGTTTTGCCACACCATTAAAATCACCACTCTCTTCATTTTCAATGGTATTTGGATTCGGAAGGATCTGCGCGATCTCACCACTTACTTTTATAGCACTGGGTCTCTTAACATAAACCATGGGTAATGCATTTAATGCTCTATCCAACCAGTTAAGATCGTAGGCAAATTCGCCATTTACATCCCAAATAAAGTTTTGGAAAGGTTCATCACCGATATTAACATTTTTATCGTCAAGAACACTGCGATTGTAATACATTGCCGTTGCGCCCACGAAGGCATTCTCGTTAATTTTATATTCTGCACGCATGCCCGCCATAAGCTTCTGTTCGCCAATCCCTCCAAATAATTGCTCGGTCTCGTAATTAATATCAATATCCGCATTGGCATCCATTGCTTCCGCACTTTTTAGCGTGATCAGACCGGAAAAATAATCAATGTCATAATCGACCCCTTTGGTCATTTTTTTACCATTGATCAATATTTCTTCACTATCTTCAATAATGAACATTTCTCCAAGATCGATCGTCGAGCTTCTATTGGAATACTGTGCTTCAATATAATATTTTTTTTCTTTTCTTTCGGGATCGCTGTACGAGCTTGTATATATCTTTTCGGCAGAAGGAAGTGCAGGGTCATCATACGCTAATAAATTATCGTTATAAATTCCGGTGCTTAAATTATCTTCAGGGGGAGATTGAAAAGGTAAAACACTGGGCATCCATAATTCACCCAAAACCAGATCAATGATCACTCCTTTAGGTATAATATCAATTTTCCCATCTGAACCCAACGATCCACTCTGGTCATAATTATCAAGTCCAAAATATTGCAGATATGGAGTACCTTCGTTATACTCTTTCGGTTGATTCGAATCATTGAAATATACTTTAAGATCAAAGCCTTCTTCATCAATATTTCTGGCTTTAAGATTGTAAATATTTTTCATCTCAAGATCCCATGTTTCATAACTGGGCTTGGGATTTTCGGCTTTAATGATCTTTAAGAATTTTCCGTTATCAAGGTCTCCATATTCTTTGCCCTCGCTTGTCTTATAGGCAATTGCAAGAATATTATCATCTCCTAAACCAATACTTAAACGAATAAACCCGAGTTCGTTATTTATGGTGTATTCTCCATACTGATTCTCGGTGTTAGTAACTTCAAGCTTGCGAAAATAGATTGAATCCGCAACATCTTCTTCGGGATGAGAATTGACAACAGATGCTGTCCCATTTGAAGCTATATCTACAAAGGCTATCGCTTTGACCTTTGTGTCTTCTCTTTCGTTACAACTTACATAAAGGTCATAATCTGTAATAATATCTTGATTTTCAGTAAATATTCCGTTTTCATTTAGTGGATACATTGACTCGCGGTAAGTTGTATTCGCGTAATAGTAGGTGTTCCTCTTATATTCGTAATCAAAGATCTGGACCTTAGAGCCACCATCATCATCAGAACTTCCACCCCAGGATTTTTTCTTGCTATCTTTTTTCTCGTAGGATGCGATCGCCGTAACATCGATCGGACCTAATTTCATCTTTGCTTTACCACCAAACAAGCCGCTTGAAGAAGATGAACCTGTAACAAACTGTGTACCGGAAAGAGATAGACCAATATTCCCAAAGTTCGCACTTTGAACGATCTCGTCACTTTTACCTTTATAATTAATTTTAATAGCATTTTCAAAATCAAAATCACGTTCACTGTCTTCATCAATAGAGATAGTAATACGATCTCCAATAGTACCCTCAATAGTAAACTGCTGGGTTTGATCCATTAGGAAATTTTTTTGTTCGTTTTCCATACTACCGGTAGCCATAATGGAATTGTTTTGTTGATTGTATTTACCGGTAATTGAAATAAGTCCGCGTATGCGCAATGCTACCCGTTGCCCTGCGATATCTGCACCAATAATTTCTAAAGACTTGCTGCCACCTTGTTGTTCCATAGCATCAATAAAATACATGCTATCCGTCATGGCTACGCGTTGAAACCACATATTATCAAGATCATAGCTTTTTTTAAAAATGAAGTATTCCGAAAAGGGAATATAGCGTGGAGTATAAAGATCGTGTTCGCCAATTTTTTCCGAAACCATTAATACATTTCCGGAATCGCTGGCACTTTCGTGCATTTTAATTTCTGAAAACCATTTCGGAAAATTTATACTGACAGGACTGTTTTTTTGTTCATATCCGCGAGTAAACCCCTTGGGCGACTGTGCAAAAGTTGATGTAAAACCGGGAACCTGGAAACGGTAAGTAAATTTTGATGTATAATCAAAGCTTTCCCCAAATATAAGGGAAAACATCATGATCATGACCAGACCAATAGTTATGCGCGGCTTCTGAAACGCTTTTTTAATATCTGCCTCTATTTCGTTCAAACATCAATTCTTTAGCAAAGTGGCCTGGGCAAACCCTCCATTAATTTTGATTAGATTCTTTCAGTTTATGAATAAAGGCATCTATAGCCTTTCCACGATGACTGATCGTATTTTTTGTTTCCATATCCAGTTCGGAAAAAGTTTTTTGCAAAGGTTCATAATAAAATACCGGATCATATCCGAAGCCATCCTCACCTTTTTGGTGATCCAGGATGAATCCCTCAACAGAACCGTGAACACTCCACGCTTCCCGACTGTCAACAAAAGCGATGATTGTACGGAAACGAGCACTTCGTTGTTCCGATTTAACGCCTTTTAATTCATTTAATAATTTGATCACATTATCTTGATAGGATACATTTTCTCCGGCAAATCTACTTGAGTATACACCCGGTGCGCCATCAAGGGCATCGACTTCCAAGCCAGTATCATCCGCAATGGTCGGCAAACCGGTATAAACATTGATCTTGTGTGCTTTCTTGAAAGCATTTTCTTCTAATGTTGTGCCATCTTCAACCACATCCGGCATATCGGGAAAATCATCTAAAGTTTTTAAACAAATGGCGGAGCCAAGCTTGCTTTTAAACTCTTTGATCTTATTCCTGTTATGTGTAGCCAAAATGTATGTTTTCATTATATACCCACAATTGCAAAGAATTTAGCATTGATGTACATATTATTCAACATATTTCCTCTTTAAACTAAGTTTTAATAGAATAGGGTAATGATCGGAATATCCACCAAGAGTTTTTACTCCACTATAGAATCGTAAAGGACCATTTGTGCTTTTATCTCTTATCCAGTAAGGTGCAATAACTCGTACATCTTTCACCCAAGCATCAGCATCCTGAAAATTGGCGATCAGGAAATGATCAAAATGTATCCAATCACCGTTATAATAATAGGTACCATAAACATTTCGGGGAAGTTTTTTTTTGAGATAATTTATTCTCGGGTCCTCGCATAAAATATTTAAGCATGAATCACCTCGGTCATCATTAAAATCTCCTGTCATAATAATACGATACTTGGGATGGCTTATTAACGTTTGATCAATAGCCTTAACAAGAATGGATGCCGCATAGTTACGATAGCGGTCAGATACTTTCTTTCCTCCCCGCCTTGATGACCAATGGTTAATAAATATAGACATAGTATCATTGTTTCCCCGTAAAGCTAAATCCACACGCATAATTGGTCGACTATGGTAACCTCGTTGCTTTATAAAAACAGGGTAATAACAATGCATACAATATTTTACTTTATCGCTTCTATACATTAGGGCAGGGTCTATTCCTCGAATATCAGGACCATCATCTATCAGGATCTGCCACTTTTCACGTTGTTTAAGCTCATTGCGCAAAGATTCCAGTGCGGATCTGTTCTCCACTTCAACCATAGCAAGAATATGAGGATTTACAAAATTGACTACATCGGCAAGATGCTGCACTTTCAAACAGTGACTTCGATATGTATATCTTTTAATCCCACCCGGAAGGAAATCCCCATCTCTTTTTATCGGATTATCACTAATATCAAATAAGTTCTCTACATTCCAAAACATCAGATCAAGATCACCCGCGAAACATAATGAAACCAGAAGTAAAAAGAAAATCTTCTTCATATTGCCCCCCCCCCTCGATGTTATTTATAAACTAAATAATATTTTTTAATTCCAATAAACCATCTATCAAATAGTCTACACCAGCTTCTTCGAGAACAGAAATATCATTAAATCCGAATGTTGTTCCAATTGTTGTCAGACCGGCTACTTTTCCAAACACTATATCTGGAACACTATCACCAACCATAACGCCTTTTACATTACCATTGAAGTGCATTTTTTCTTTTACAAATTCCCAGACTTTAATATCCGGTTTACATACATCCAAGGTATCACCGCCCACTATAAAATCAAAATACTCGGAAATCCCATAATAAGCCAACATGGTCTTTACCATTTTTTCCGGTTTATTCGAGACAATAATTTGGGGAATACCTTTAAAATACTCAAGCACCTCAACAGTATTTTCATATAAGTATGAATTATCCATTAGGTGTTCAGAATAATGGACGCCCATTTCCCAGCCAACTTTTTTTAGAATTTCAGAATCAACCGGACTATTTTCATCTCCCGCAAGAGCGCAATAAACAGAGCGTTCAACTAATTTTGAAATCCCGCTTCCAATAAAACTTTTTACGCGGACTTTAGGTATCTCTTTGAAACCATTTTGCACCAATACCACGTTCATGCTATTAACAATATCGGGTAAAGTATGACAGAGGGTTCCGTCAAAATCATAACATATCAAGTCGATATTTTTCATATTTTCTCTACAAATTTTTCTGCAATCGTTTTTTTAACACCATTATCAAAATCAATTTTTAATAATACTTGAGAGGATCGGATAATACTTCGCACCTTACCTTTACCAAACATTTTATGTGCAACCTTATCACCCACCGAAATTGATCCGGGTTTTGGTGGATTAATGGGAATAATTGCTGGTGCTTTTTTCTTAGGAACATGTTCATTCGTGAAAAATCTATCAGCTGATTTTCTTGGAGTAAAGTCGTGGGACCTTGTGTTTAAAGCTCTCCTTTTCTTTATAAGGTCTTTTTTTATAAACTCGTCGGGGATCTCTGAAATGAACATCGATGGTGTTGCTCCCATTAAACTTCCATAGCGCATTCTCTGTAAAGTTGAAGTGATAGTAACATTTTTCATGGCTCTCGTTAAAGCGACATAAAACAAACGCCTTTCCTCTTCAAGTTCTTTGGGATTTATGCGGGTTCTTTCAAGAGGAAATAATCCTTCTTCCATCCCGGAAATAAAAACATGTTTAAATTCCAAGCCCTTGGCACTATGAACCGTCATTAAAGTTACTGCATCAGAGGAATCTTCCCATTGATCTATATCGGATTGAAGCGAGACTTCTTGCAAGAAATCTTCAATACTAGCATCGGGATTATATGTCTCAAACATTTTGACACCATTTAAAAACTCATTTTGGTTCTCAAATCGCTCGCGCAATTCGGGGTCTTTTTTATCCTGATATTCAAATAAAAGCTTACTTTGTTCTAATATTTCCATCACGAATTCTGATGGAGTTGTTTCATTGATCCGGGTTTGAAGGCCCTTTATCATATTCATGTATGTATTGATCCGCTGTGAGATCGCGTGTGACAATCCCGCTTCTTGGGGGTACTGCATAGCTTCCCATAGCGTCCGTTGCGTTTGAAGTGCAAACGTCTCCAGTTTCGCAATGCTACTATCACCAATACCGCGTTTGGGCGCACCTACAGCTCGCTTAAGACTAATTACATCCCGTGGATTGATTAAAATATTCAAGTAAGCAAAAATATCTTTTATCTCTTTTCGTTCATAAAATTTTACGCCGCCAACCAACACATATCGAACTCCGCGATTTCTTAGTGCTTCTTCCAATAAACGTGATTGAGCATTTGTTCTGTACAAAATCGCAAAATCTTTTAACGATTTTCCTGAAAAACGAATTTCTTTAGCGATATAATCAGATTCTTTATAATCTCTTTCACACTCTTTGTGAAGTATCTTGTCTCCAGCTTCACCCTCTGTCCATAGATTCTTCTCGGCCCTATGTCCGTTCCCCTTAATCATGGCTGAAGCTGCTTGAATAATATTTTTTGTGCTTCTGTAATTTTGTTCAAGCTTGACAGTTTGAGCTTTAGGAAAGGTTTTTTCAAAATTAAGAATATTGCTTATATCCGCACCGCGCCAGCCATAAATGGATTGATCGTCATCACCAACCACACAAATATTCCCTGACACTTCTGAAAATAATTTTACCAATTGAAATTGCACGTGATTAGTATCTTGATATTCATCAACTAGAATATAATCCCATCTATGTCGGTATTTTTCCGCGATCTCCGAATGTTCGCGAAACATTAGAATAGGCCGCATTAAAAGATCATCAAAATCATAAGCATTGTTTGCTTGTAATTGTTTGTTGTATTCGAAATAAACTTTTGAGAGTTTTTCCTTCATAAAATCATTATTGGTTCTTTTCGCTGAATCAGCAGGAAGAAGTAAAAGCTGTTTTTGTTCGCTTATATAATGTGAAACTGAAGATGGTGTGTACATCTTAGGATCAAGCTCGAGTTTTTTTAGACTTTCATTTATGACCGATTTCTGATCCTTTGTGTCATATATCGTAAAATCTGCTGAATAACCTTCTACTGTTTTTTCGCTGCGTAGAATTCTCGCACCAATACTGTGAAAGGTCCCAATATTAACCGTATTGCCTGGGCCAAGAATATCCATGACCCGCTCTTGCATTTCTTTGGCGGCTTTATTTGTAAAAGTTACGGCAAGTATTCGATGTGGCGTGGTTTTTCTTTCTTGCAATAGGTATGCAATTTTTCGTGTTAATACACGAGTCTTCCCTGAACCGGCTCCGGCGAATATCAGAAGTGGTCCATCTGTGATCATTACAGCTTGTCGCTGTCGTTCATTTAGTCCTGAAAGTATGTCTGTCATTTAATTCCTTGTTTTCAGCGGAAAATAAGGTATAAATAAAAAAAGGAGAACAAAATTCTCCTTTTTTTGGAATTCTGTGATATCAGTAACGATATTGATCAGATTTATAGGGTCCTTCTTTAGAAATACCCAGATAATCTGATTGTTTATTTGTTAATTCCGTTAATTTTACACCGAGTTTTTCAAGATGCATTCTTGCAATCTCTTCATCAAGATGTTTTGGAAGAGTATAAACTCCTAGTTCGTGTTTGTTCTGCCAGAGATCCATTTGCGCCAGTACTTGATTCGAAAAAGAATTACTCATTACAAACGAGGGATGCCCTGTTGCATTTCCAAGATTTACCAAGCGTCCCTCAGAAAGCAAAATAATTGAATGATTGTCGGGAAAAACAATTTGATCAACCTGTGGTTTGATATTCACCTTTTTTACACCGGGAAGGGCATAAAGCTCATCAACCTGTATCTCATTATCAAAATGACCGATATTACACACAATGGCATTATCTTTCATTTTTTTCATGTGTTCAGTCGTGATCACATCGCAATTTCCTGTTGCTGTAACAAAAATATCGCCTTTACTTACAATATTATTCATTAGCGCTACTTCAAGGCCCTCCATTGCAGCCTGTAAGGCGCATATAGGGTCGATCTCTGTAATAATGACCCGTGCTCCGAGTCCGCGCATGGACTGCACACAACCCTTGCCAACGTCACCATAACCACACACCACAACTGTTTTACCTGCGACCATCACATCGGTGCCTCGTTTAATACCATCAGCTAGAGATTCGCGACATCCATATAGATTGTCGAACTTGGATTTTGTAACTGAATTATTAACATTAATAGCCGGAAAAAGCAATTCACCTTTTTCCATCCTTTGGTAAAGTCTAGCTACACCGGTTGTGGTTTCTTCGCTTACGCCACGAATATTATTCGCAATATCACCCCAGCGTGTTGGATGTTTTTCAATATTCTCAAGTATCAGCTTTTGTACGATCTGTAATTCTTTAATTTCTGTGATTGGCTTTGGAAGTATTCCTGTTTTGGTATATTCTTTTTCAAGACGAGCACCTTCATGAATCATCAATGTGGCGTCTCCACCGTCATCAACAATCATATCGGGACCTTTTTCACCAAAAAGCAGCGCTTGTTTTGCGCACCACCAATATTCTTCAAGGGTTTCTCCTTTCCAAGCAAATACGGGGATCCCAAGATCTGCAATTGCGGCTGCGGCATGATCCTGAGTTGAATAAATATTACAACTGGCCCAACGTATATTTGCACCCAAAATAGATAGTGTTTTGATCAACATGGCCGTTTGGATCGTCATATGCAGACTTCCCGTAATATTAGCACCCTTTAAGGGTTGAGAAGCTTTATACTTTTCCTGTAACGCAATAAGACCCGGCATCTCGGCTTCTGCCAATTTGATCTCTTTGTGTCCGAAATCTGCTAGAGATATATCTTTAATCTTGAAATCCATCTATTCTGCTACTCTATCAATGTAATAAGCAATAATTGTTATTGATTGCGCAATAGCAAGTACTGCGGCAAAATTTGTCATTAAGTTTTTTCCAAATTTGGGTGGTACCATAATCGTGTCGCCCATACGTATTTCGGGGATCAATGACTCATCACCTGTCTCAATATATTTATCAAGATCAACATAAGCTACAATTGGCTCATCTTGGGTTAAGCGATGTCCGCGAATCACTTTAACATTAGTTAATTTAGCCGTGTTAATTGGCCCGCCGGCTAAAGAGAGAATACTTAATAAATCGTAACCAATGGGGACATCATAAATTCCCGGGTTAACCACTTCACCCCAGACTTTAACTGGAAAAGTATATAGATCTCCCGAAAACTTAGCCGAAGGATCTGTTGTTTGCTCCTGTGCAAAAACGACGGCAACCATCATAATTGCCAACAGCAGAATAATAATTTTCTTCATTTATGTCTTTCTCCTTATTTTACGGTAAAATACATCCAATCGCTTTCTGAACCTTCGGTTTCGGGTGCACCACCAAGTTGGCTTGCAATAGCATCGATTCGCCATCTATAGTTGCCTTTCTCTAAATAATTCTTATTTTCAGAATTTTTCCATAAGTTATCGAAAAGAATTGTTGTATGAGAGCCAGTGGATTTAATATAAACTATAAATGTAGACTTTGATAAATCAAATCTAAATATTTTTGAAAAATATTTTATTGTATATGACTCGTTTTCAAAATATGCCAAACGGAAATAAAAATAATTAATATTATCAATATTAAACCTCGGATATTGAAATTCAAACCTTGGTTGATTGCTATAAATATCTCCCAATGGACTATTTGGTGTAGCTTTATAAGAAAGTTTATAATATGCCGTATCAGATGTTTCCCGGCTTACTGTAAAATCATTATGCGATTTAAGATAGTAATAGTAAGTTGTATCAAGGTTTACATCGTAATCAATATATTTATCGCTATCATATAAGATTCCAGCATTTCTTTCAACGGTTGCTATTTTTTTAAATTGATATTCCTGATCAATTAATTTTCCTCTATAAATATAATAATCAAGAATTCCCTCACTTTCTGCACTTGCAGGTTCCTCCCATTCTAAATAAATGGCGTTATCAGGATGTGCGTCTATACCCCTTTCTTCTAAACTATCCGGGGACTGTTTCGGTATAAAATATGGAGGAGTAATATCGGGCTGTTCAAAACAACCAATCAATAAAAAAAACATGCTTGATATTATAAAAATATTTTTCATCAGTTCTCACCCCAGTAATATGATAAAGAAATCAAATGACTCCAATTAATTTCATGGTATTGAATAGAATAGTCAATCTTAAGCTTGCCGGATGGAAGGGGCAATTTCAACCCTAAACCACCACTAATACTACTTAAATCTTTTCCGAAACGGATATCAATAAAATCTTTTACTTTCCATTGAAGTCCGTAGCGCACACCATAATCGGGAAAAAATTGACTTTCATAAATATAGCCATCAACGGCAAATTTTATTTCGCTTTGCAAAAACTTTACAGGCTGGTGTAAAGCTATTCCACCTGTTATTCGCATATTGCCATAATCATTTAAACTATTAAACCATATAATTGGTGATTGAATAATATTTTCCATGTTTAACCCGATGGAAATATCCCCTAGTCGTTTTATATAAAATACTTCACTACCCGGAACGATCAAGCGTATACCCCCATCCAGTCCAGCGCCAATTGCACTCGAACCATCAAGAGATTTATAAATTATTTTTGCGTTCATCCCATATTGTAAATATATAGTGAAACGATCATACGACCATCCAAGTTTAATATCAATAGCTGTCTCGCGGGCAATTGATAAAAGTAAAGCACTTTCAAAATCATAAAAAGTTTCAAGATCTAGTATCTCTTTCACATATTTTCGGCGGTCGTTAATATTTGATATATTGTTAATTATATCATCTCTTCGATATAATTGAACTCCTACTGTATTTAATATGACCCCAATTTGATATTTACCATAAGGCATTGAAAGTCCAATACTATTTTGAGTGGCTAAACCATACAAATTATTGTATTGAGAGTAAATTTCTTTATTTCTATATCCCGCCAAGCCAGCTGGATTTGAAATAACTGAAGTAATACCATTTAATGACGTAAGGCCAGTTCCACCCATGGCAATAGACTGCGATGATTTGCCGGCTAAAACAAATGCATCACCATAATACCCATATTCAGCATAAGATACTGAGAAGATCAAACACAAAATTATAATAATAAGGATCTTTTTCATCTTAGCTTCGCTATTTTTCCTGTTGATTTAACTTTATTATCATCTATAATACCCTCAATAATATAAAAATAGACACCATTTGCAACAGTATTTCCAAATTCATCTTTTCCATACCAGGGTATCTCATGATATCCAATACTATAGAGAGGAAGATCCGTAATCGCATTTTTGCTTACAGACATCGTGAATATTTTCTGTCCGGCAAGGGTAAATATTTTAATGGTAACATCATCGAACTGCTCGGTTAGCTCGTATATAAATGTTGTTCTGTTGGTAAATGGGTTAGGAAAATTACCATAATTAATGAGCTGAGATTCACCTGTATAGATAATATCGTATACTTCCGTTTCTGCCCGATTGCCGACAAGATCATGGGCAATAACTTGTAATGTATGCTCACCAATATCCATATTTAATTTAAAATTAATACCAATTTCGCTAATATCATCGCCCATAAGTTGCGATACATTGTCGTCCGGTAATTCCTCTCCATCTAGCAATATATCCCAATAATATGTCAGGGGGTTTACGCCATAATTATCTTTTATTATAACGGAAAAATCAGAGCGTTCAGACACATAACCACCAACCAAAACCTCTCTAGCATTAATGTTTAATTCTATATTTGGTGCAATGTTTTCATTGGAATATGCTAAAAGATAATATCCCGGCTTTTGGATGGGAAAATAATATAAACTATCAATTTGAACATTTGGTAAAACATAAAATTGGTCTAACTCAGTACTTAAATAACAAATTATTTTACCGTCATCAATTACTGAAGATAAAATAGAGCCTTTTAGATCAATATTTTCTTCGCTTGAGTTAATATATATAATATTCAATACGGCTTGGGTTGCTCCAAATTTTGACAAATCATAATTTCTGTTATAATTATTTATATAGGTAGCCCCTTTAAACAGGTCGCTTTCTCCTGGAAGAATTTCCTTGAATGTGGTTCCGGGAAAACTAGTCGTATCTTTATTAACATTAATAAAGTGACCGCCTTCTGTCCATAACCATTTATTTTCAATAGGTATTTCCATTTTATTATTAGTCGTATCCGAATCATTAATTGCAAGGGGGTCAATTATAATCTTTAATGTGCTGCTACCAAAAACCGGCAAGAAATCATAATAGTAGGTGTTAATTTTTTCTGTACCTTGTTCGTATTGGCCGTTTACATCAAAAAGAGTTAAGACGGTATCTTGAATTGAATACTCGATATTTGATTCACTAATACTCATTCTAACTTTTACAAATACGCTGGTATCGGCTTGGTTATATAATACAAGTTTGCTTTTACCATTTTCAATTGAATAGTCTAAAATTGAAATATCTTGTCCTTCTAATACGTTTGGGGCTAGATAATAATAATCGCCTGTTAATATTTCTCCATTTATATACATTGCCGGCATAAAATAATTTCCTGAAAAATACGAGATAGGACTAGACGTGTCGCTTTCTGTTGTATAAAAAGATGTTTTGCTGGTATATATTAATTTATGTTTTGTTTCAAAACTCCCACTTTCTACAACATCCATAGAAAGCATACGATAACTTGCATCTAAGGATCTATCGGAATAAACTCGCAAGCTTACTGAGTCGGGGCTTAAAGTGACATCAAATATTATTTGAATTGTTACAGCAGAATCAGAAATTTCAGGCACCCCGGGTGAATATTTTATATTCTCTATAAATGGCGTATTAAATGCAATAGAGGTAGAACTAGTATATATATTATTTTCATCGTCCCAATATGTAAGCTGAATTAATCCGTCATAAATATTATCCAGCAAGGAAGGTATTATATATTGCGAATTTCCCTGTAAAAAATTCAAGTCAACTTTTTGTTTAAGAGGGAATTTTCTTTCGTCACCTCGGCTTCCGACTATATCCATTTGACCGGCTATAATATTTGCTTGATCAACTTGTATAGATATCTCATTCCCGGTAGAAACACTCTGAGGGGTAACGGTAACTATTTCTTGACTGTTCTGGGGAAAACGAGCTGATGGATCACCTAGAATACACATTTGATAAAATAGTGATTTCCTAAAATATTTATAGATGGTTTGCCCATCTACCTGATCAATAAAATTGGCATTTCTCCCAAATGTGGAGAAAAAATAATCTGTTAATGCGAACTGGGTCGCCCGGCCGTGCGACATATGATCCTTAAACATGTGTTGCATAAGTTTTTCATAGAAATAGTAGTTGGAGTTTATCCAACCATAACCTGTTGACGACAATACCGATACTCCTCCGCGTGGATGTCGTATAAACATTTCGCCTAATGCATTGCTATTTGAAAACGTATTTGTAAAACATGTGAGGGAATTTACAATAAATGGTTGACCGGAATTAAATCGATCAAATGCTTCATAGGGCAACACATAGTTGTCCCAAGTATATCCACCTCCGTGCCCTATATAATTCATGCAAAATATTCCATCATTAACAAATCTCACTAAAGTATCGGTTGCATAAATTCCGGCATCAAAATCACCGGTGACCTGTGAATCATAGAGATACAAGCGATCTGCTTGAATAAAATCAGGGGAAACATTATTTAGATAATTTTGCATTTGACCCTTAAAGGTACTTTCGGGTCCTGTTAATAAGGCCATCCGATTACTTTGTTTGGGGCTTTCCATTTGATCAAACGAAATAATCTTGGTAATAATACTGTCTAATTCGTCTTCAGTCGATATGGGCAATCTACCTAATGCCATTTCCATTACAAAGTCATCGTCAATATCCACAAACCAAGGTTCGGTAATAATGGCTCCTCGCGCACCCGCTGATTGATATTTAATTATTGGAAGCGGATTTTCTGTTCCAGTATCACCAATAAGCAATACATATTCAGGGATAGTGTGCCATGTTGTATATGCTTCTGTTAAAAATGTTTTTATGGCATATGGACTTTCGTTTCCATGATTATATTCATCATAAATTCTTTCTGCTTCATAAATAACAGGAGTAAATCCCATGCTTTCTTTATGCGCCACAAGATCGAGTGCTTTTTCATAAAAATCTTTGTGTGTAATAATTATGTAATCACCCTCTTGACTATCCATATAATATTCATTTTCCAGTCTATTCACGTATCGGATCGAATCTATAGTTACTATTCCATAAGAACTCACATCAACTTTTCCAGGTCCGGCTACTTGGTAATTTTCATTACCACTGCATTGATCTTCAAAATAAATTGAATAGGTTGCTTCCCCGCCTACGGTATCCTCGGGTACTACATAGTAACCACGAATCCAATTGGTTTCATTTTTTAGAATCAAAACATTAGTTGCAGATGTTAGTCCCTTAACTTGAAACAAATACTTTCCCGGTCCATGTTGTGGGGTAAAAAGCAATCTATTATCATGAGCGATCATATATCGATCATATGTAACCTCGAGCCAATCAAACAAAACTTGATCATCTAGATATTGATTGCTTTCAAAACCTTTAACAGATATATCAATTAAATTTGTGCCGTCGATTAAATTTTCATGATTATATTGCATATCCGCATTGCTTGATATTTTGGGTACTTGGCCATCCCATTCGTCTTCCAATAAATACTGATTGTTTGCCGTTACATAAATTTGATGGTCCATTTCATCATCTACAGAATAGGTCAAACCCTGCATGCGTATTATAAAATCAACATTGTAAGGAGAATCCAGTACAGGATCCCATAATTTAAATGGAAAGGTAACACTTCGTCCAACACGAATTGAGGGTGAATAAAACTCATGTTCATATTTATGGGAAAGTTCTTCTTCGTGAAGACGCGCCAAGGATTGATATTGTTGATTTTTTTCTATGTGTATCGTGCTTCTAAATATTCTATTCTCATCCGGCATAAACTTATCTTGTGAGTCGCTGATCTCACTGTTTTCCTGAATATATCGTAAGCCATCACCATCGGACCAATTCAATTGGATGACATCATAGTCAGTGAAGGGGTTAAATTTATAGTCACCATATGGGTTTTTTATTTCAGGAATATGAAATTGTACAACATCGTGATATTGGAAAGTTTCTTGACCTTGTTCATAAGTGCTGGTTACTCGACAGGGAATTTCTTCCCCCCACCAAAATAGTTTAATATTATCTGGATGGATATGGCGAATATCAATATCTCGATCAGCCAGATCTTGGCCACTAACTTGATACACTCCAGCTTCCTGAATATAAAGAGCACAAAATTCATC
>CAYTLV010000001.1:22762-63539 GCA_964438445.1 uncultured bacterium
GGATAATATCGACCTTGATAATAAAAACTTCCGGAAATACCGCTATTGCTTATTTGTCCGGTTTTTACAAATTCCGTAAGATCATCATGGCTTATTTCCCATTTATACGAAAATACAGCCGGAGACTCTTCAATATTCCATGTTGCGGAATATAATCCGGAGACCATAACAAACGCCAATAACAGAACGCTGCTAACGGTTCGATAAATATGTGTACAACGATGTTCGCATTTCGTCTTCATTAACATCCCGTTTTAATTTTCCCTGATACGCGATAGATATCTTGCCCCGTTCTTCTGAAACAATAATAACTACTGAATCGCTTTCTTCCGATAAACCCAAACCCGCAAGATGGCGGGTACCAATCGTTGGGTCTAATTCAATATTTTCACTTAAGGGCAAAATACATTTTGCCGCTAATATTCTATCTTCGTAGATAATGATCGCTCCATCATGCAAGGGTGATGATGTATTAAAAATCGACAATATCAAATCATGATTAATCATAGCGTTGACTTGTACGCCTCGTTCTACAATAGATTTTAACCCGGCGTCACGAATAACAACTATTAGAGCACCCAAACCGGCCTTCTTTAATTCTAAAGCAGAGTGGATAATCTCCTCCGTTTTGCTATT
Organism: uncultured bacterium; assembly: GCA_964438445.1. Classification (GTDB taxonomy): domain Bacteria; phylum Fidelibacterota; class Fidelibacteria; order Fidelibacterales; family Fidelibacteraceae; genus M50B103. The sequence goes on from CAYTLV010000001.1 coordinate 23,399, forward strand.
ATCAGATTTTGATATCCAACGCAAAAGCGGGTTTTGCCCAATATACAATAAAATACGCCTTAATTCAGGTTGAAAAAGTATGATAAATAAAATCACCCAAACAGTTGCTAATCTTTCAAATAGCCAGGCAGTAGCGCGAAAATCAAGTAAATGCGCAACAAAGCCAAGAATCGCAATTGCGACCATACCATAAAGCATCTGACTAGCGCGCGTATTGCGAAACAAAAGATATGCACCGTAAAACACAAGAGCAACAACAATGATATCAATAATATCAAGAAGTGTTACGGAGATAAACCCTATGTTAAATAATTCTACCATATATGCTCTATTATTTTCAGTGCCTGAACCGTTTCAGCCACATCATGTACTCTAAGAATATCAGCACCTCGTTGTGCCGCAACACAAGCGATCGCCAAAGAACCCGGTAAGCGTTGTTCTACTTCGGCATCGCAAATGGTGCCGATCATTGATTTTCTTGAAGCTCCTATTAATAATGGGAAACCAAGATTTTTAAGTTTTTTAAGTCCTCTTAATATGCGAGTATTATCTTCCAAGCGCTTCCCAAACCCAATTCCGGGGTCCAATATAATATTCTCTTCTTTTACGCCTTTCCCTAGTGCAACTTTTGTTTGATCTTTAAAAAAATCAGTGACTTCAGATATAATATCTTTTGAATCCGGATCAACTTGCATTGTTTTCGGAACACCTTTCATATGCATGATGACCAACTTTGCATTGTAGCTTGCCACATGCTCTGCGATCAATGTACTATACTGTAGCCCGGAAACATCATTAATAATATCCGCACCCATTTTTAAGGCCTCAAGAGTAAGATCGGGCTTGGTGGTATCAACCGATATTTCGACATTGAACCGCACAAGTTTTTCTAAAACCGGTAAAACACGATCCATTTCTTCTTGAAGAGACACTGGTTCAGATCCCGGTCGTGTTGATTCTCCGCCAATGTCAATAATATCTACTCCCGCTTCTACCATTCTTTCAGCTTGAAAAATGGCTTCCGGCGCATTGCGGTATAAGCCCCCGTCACTAAAGGAATCGGGAGTAACATTCAATATTCCCATTATCCGGGTTTTTAATATTTTACCCATAACTTATCAAAGAGCTTTATTTTGTTCTTAACTCAATTCCTTCGCCTGTGACAATTTTCTCAAGGTGTTCACGGTCTAAAGATTCTTTTTCCAATAACGCATCTGCAATAATTTTTAAAATTTTAGAATACTCTTTTAAAAGCACTTTGGCATTATTATATGCTGCGCTGATAATTTTTTGAATTTCTTGATCTATTTTTTGTGCCGTTGCTTCGGAGTAATTTTTTGTTGTTCCAAAGTCGCGACCAAGAAATATTTCATTCGTTTTACTGCCAAAGCTTGCGACGCCAAATGCTTCGCTCATACCCCATTCGCAAACCATTCTGCGCGCCATATCTGTAGCTCGCTCAATATCATTGCTTGCGCCGGTTGTAATATCTTCATTGGCTAGTTCTTCGGCAACGCGACCACCCATCATAACCTGCAATTGCGCATTAATATATCTTTTAGTGTAATTGTATTTATCCGCCTCCGGCAACATATGGGTCACACCCAGCGCCCTGCCACGAGGAATAATACTAACCTTATGAACCGGATCTGCATCTTTAAGCAGAACTCCAATAAGTGCGTGTCCGGCTTCATGTATAGCTGTGATCTTTTTATCGTCTTCGCTGAGCAACATGGATTTTCTCTCTGTACCCATCATAACTTTATCTTTAGCTTCTTCAAAATCAACATTTGAAACCGATTTGTGATTTTTGCGCGCAGCCAATAAGGCCGCTTCATTTACAAGATTTGCAAGATCGGCTCCCACCATACCCGGCGTACCTTTGGCTAATGTTTTAAGATCAACTTTGGGAGAAAGTTTAATATTCTTTGCATGAACTTTTAGAATACCTTCACGACCAACGGCATCGGGGACATCCACTACGATCTGCCTGTCAAAACGACCGGGACGAAGCAAAGCGGAATCTAAAATATCAGGTCGGTTCGTTGCGGCGATCACGATCACGCTTGCATCAGAATTAAAACCATCCATTTGAACCAATAACTGATTTAGGGTTTGTTCTCGTTCATCATGACCACCACCCAATCCGGCACCTCGCTGACGTCCAACGGCATCAATCTCATCAATAAATACAATAGCGGGTGAATTTTTAAGAGCCTGGTCAAACAACCCGCGAACACGGCTTGCGCCGACACCCACGAACATTTCAACAAAATCAGCACCAGAAATACTGTAAAAAGGCACCTTTGCCTCGCCTGCAACAGCTTTTGCGAGTAAGGTTTTACCAGTTCCGGGAGGGCCCAGCAACAGTGCGCCACGCGGGATCTTGCCACCAAGACGTTGAAAACGTTCCGGTGTTTTTAAAAACTCAATGATCTCTTCGAGCTCTTGCTTGGCTTCAACACATCCGGCAACATCTTTAAATGTGATCGTTGAGTTTTCGGGATTAAATTTCTTTGCAGGGTTGGTGTTTCCAAATGAAAACATTCCACCGCCTGACTGACCATTCTTGTTTCCAGACATTCTGCGCATTAATATGATCCAAACAGCAATGATCACGATCCAAGGAAGAACATTCATCAGAATATCACCAAAACCAATGCTTGGTTCATTAAATTCATATTCCAGTCCGGCATCATCCCATTGATCTAATAATTCTGTATCCAAATGAAGAATAGTAACACGATAACGTAGATATTCCATTTCTTTGGCATTTACGTAATCTGTTAGGGGTACTTTAAACTCACCAGAAAGAGCATTGCCTTCAAAAACGCCATTTAGGATCTTGCCTTCTTGTAGGTATTTGTTGAATTGAGTATAAGTAAGTTTTTTCTCCCCCTGATTACCGGCAGTTCCAAAAACCTGTGCCAGTATCAACATAACAATGACTAAGCCAATCCAAATCAATGGAGTTTTAGGAATCTTTATTGGTCCTTTAAATTCAGGACCGCCACCACCCGATGGTTTGGGCTTTTTCTTGTTTTCTGGGTTCCCGTCAGGGCTATTATAAAAACGGTTGAACATGTAATCTCCTTTATATCCTATTAATATACTATATCTTTATGAGATTATGTTCCATTTTTTATTGGTTTTTCGGGAAATTCATGGCAAAAATATCCCGTAAACGTCGATATTGTTGTTCTATGTCCAAGCCATAGCCTACAACGAATTTATCTGGAATTTCAAAACCAACATATTCAGGCTCGATTTCAACCTTTGTGATTTCTTTTTTATAGAGCAATGTTGCAACGCGAACAGAGCCGGGATGACTGTTCTCAAAGTGTTTTCGCAGGTAGTTGATCGATAAGCCGGTGTCAACAATATCTTCTACAAGAATGAGGTCGCGGTCTGAAATATCGGCACTTATATCTTTAATCAAACGAATGGTCCCGGTGGAGCCTGTTTTTTGATAAGAAGATATTTTAATAAAATCCATTTCCGCCTCAATGCTCATTGCTCTTAAAAGATCGGCCATAAAATAAAAACTACCGTTCAAAACCCCAATAATGATCGGTGGTTTTTTCTTTTTCTTGTAATCTGTCGATATCTTTCGTGCAAGATGCTTAATGCGATCTTGAATATCTTCTTCAGAAATCAACAGGTCCAATACTTCTCCATCAAAAGAACCGCCATAATCAAGGGTTAAGGTTTTTTTTATCATTTTCCCGCTCCATGTTTGTATGTGATCATTACTATTTTATCTTCGTTAAAATTAACAATATATCTATCTGAACGCTTAACTTTTGGGATCCAAAGAACCTCTTCACCTAAAGTAAGAACAAGTTGTTGTCCCTTATCTGCAATATTCACTTTTTCGTCTTTGAGAATATCACTGAGCTTTTTAGTGTGCCCCGATCCGTAAATTTTCATTGTATCTCCGGACCTCCATGTCCGTAAATGTAATTTCCCATCCAATATTTCTTTAGAGAATAGCGCTACACTATTATTTGTTATCAAGGATTTAGGCATATCAACTATTTTTATTTCGAGTTCTTTCTCGCTTTCCGGAATCTGAATTATACCCTCTTTACACAAAAACATTAAGTTCACTTTCATGAACTCATCCAATTTACAAATAATATGTTCGCGAGCTTTTATTAATTTATGTCCCAGTAATTCTATTGTATTGCCCATGTCTGATGATAGAATAAAAGTATTTAATTGAATAAGCTGCTTTTCTGAAATATGCCTAGAAACAAACAAGTTATTCTTGAACATGTTTTTAAGAATCTGTTTCTGTATCAAAAGCGGTAATCCCTGATAATCTTTAATAGAAATTTTTATTTCATTGCCAGAAACACTAAGAACCTGCTCAATTTCAATTTTAGCATAGTGGTCAATTGCCTGCACCGCTTCAGTCATAGCTAAACCTGAATCTGCCAAGGCCTTTTCACAAAGAGGGAAACCCATTTTTTTCAATGCGGGTATTATTGAATGCCGTATCTTGTTCCTTGCGAATTTTTCATCCGTATTGCTATGATCTTCGTAATATTTCAATTCCTGTTCTCTGGCGTAATTTTCAATTTCTTTACGCAAGAAAGGTAAGAACGGTCGTTTAATAAAATCTCTTGATTCCGGAATACCACTGAGCCCTTTGATGCCCGCTCCGGTCAACATGCGGTACAAAACAGTTTCCGCCTGGTCGTTGGCATGATGAGCAGTACAAATAGCATTGCACTGTAAATCATTCATCCATTTTGAAAAGACTCTATATCGGACATCCCGTGCCAGCGATTCAATACTGGGGTTTTGTGTACTGTCTGCAGCATATCCATCAATAACTTCATTTTTATTAAGATCAACTTTTTCTTCTACATAGTGTAAATTATTCTTTTTCGCAAGCTCCCTACAAAGCTGAGACTCATTTGCGTCATCACCCGGTCGAAGACCGTGATCGATATGCCCTACAATAAGTTCCCAATTCCAGCGTTTCTGAAGTTCAACAAACACAGATAACATCACAATGCTATCCACTCCCCCGGAAACAGCCAGCAAGATCTTGTCATTATGTTTCAACAGGGTTTTGCGGATCAAGAACTGATGTACTTTTTCCGCAAGAGGTGACCACTTCATGATGTGCCTTTATGGGTCTTTTTGAAAAAAAATCTTTTTCTATTTTTTAAGCTTAATAAACTTACGTTTTCCAACTTTCAGGATATCACCATCCTTAACTTCCAAAGGATTTGAATGAGAATTAACACGTGTCCCATTTATTGAAACACCCCCTTGAGCGATAAGTCGCTTCGCTTCTCCTCCTGATTGACACAAACCGCTTTCAAGCATTAATTTTGTAATAAATACATCGCCGATCGGTACTGTAAATTCAGGTATATTATCTGGAACATCTTTTTTTACAAAAACCTTTTGAAAATGATCTTTTGCGCGGTTTGCCGCTTCAGTATCATGATATCTTTTCACAAGACGCCAAGCAAGTTCATGTTTAATATCTCTTGGGTTTTCTCCAGCTTCCATGGCTTTTTTAAATGACTCGATCTCTTCCGCAGGCGTATTTGTCACGAGCGTAAAATAGCGGAGAATTAGATCGTCGCTAATAGATACCGTTTTACCGTACATATCTTCGGGAGTATCGGTAAGCCCAATATAATTATCCAAAGATTTGGACATTTTGGCACCCCCGCTCAATCCCTCAAGAATGGGCATGGTAAGAATGACCTGGGGATATAATCCATATTCACGTTGAATATCACGACCAACGAGAAGATTGAATTTTTGATCTGTACCGCCAAGTTCAATATCAGATTTTATTGCTACACTGTCATATGCTTGTGCCAACGGATAAAGAAATTCATGTGTGGAGATAGGTATACCTTGAGCATAACGCTTTGAGAAATCATCTCTTTCCAACATGCGGGCAACAGTATAATGAGCTGATAGCGTGATTACATCACGGAAATCCATGGGCGCAAGCCATTCCGAATTATGTCTGATCTCTAGAGTCTCTTTATTTAGAACAATTCCGGCTTGATCGAAATATGACTGTGCGTTTTCTTTTGTGTCTTCAAGAGTAAGTGCTGGGCGTGTTTTATTTCGGCCTGTAGGATCACCTATCATAGCGGTGAAATCACCAATGATCAGGACAGCTTGATGACCAAGATCTTGAAATTGCCGCATTTTACCTAAAACAACTGCATGACCGATATGAAGATCCGGGCAACTTGGGTCTGCCCCTAATTTGACTCTTATGGGTTTTTGTTCTTTAATGCTTAATTCTATCTTTTTTACCAGTTCTTCTTCCGGTATGATCTCCTCGGCACCCTTGCGAATAATGTCCATCTGTTCATTTAACGATGGAAAGCGACTCATATCAGCTCCTTTGATCAATGTTTCATCTGACGGTCCATATTGCGTTGTACATCTTTTTTCGCAATATCCTGTCGTTTATCGTATAATTTTTTACCTTTTGCCAATCCCACTTCAACTTTAATGTGATTTCCCACCCAATACATGGCCACGGGAATAAGCGTAAGGTGTTGTTCATCTCGTTTTCTTTTAAGCTTTTTTAGTTCTTTTTTGTGCAAAAGCAATTTCTTTGGTCGGATGGGATCATGATTTTCATATCCGGCATGCGAATAAGGGGAAATATGTGCCTGTAATAAGTACAATTCACCATCTTGAAAATTGCAGTAAGCTTCTTTAATATTTATTTTTCCCTCACGGATGGCTTTTACTTCAGTTCCGTGAAGTACAAGGCCTGCTTCAATATTTTCAAGAATTTGAAAATCATGATAGGCTTTCCGGTTTTTCAGAATGAGCTTTTCCACGGGAATAATATAACGAAGTTATTTAGAAATATGAAAAACTATGTTTAAGAGTTTAAAGTTTAACGTTTAAGGGTGAAGTGCTGATTTCTGCCTAGTGCTTTGCCCTGCGTGGTTTTAGCGTAGAGAAATTCACGACTTACTGTATTATTCGGCGTTTCCGTTCAGCACCAACCCGACAAGTCCGAAACTGGTCATTAAAAAACTGCCGCCATAACTGATAAAGGGTAAGGGCTTCCCTGTTACAGGTAAAAGTCCAACCGTCATTCCAACATTAATAAATATATGGGCAAGAAGCGCTGTTGTACCACCAATGATCAACATAGCACTAAAAGTACTTTTTGCCGTTATGGCCATTCGATACCATCTAAGAACCAGAAAACAATAAACAAACAATATCAGAGTGATCCCAATAAAACCGAACTCTTCAGAAATAACCGAAAAAATAAAATCCGTGTGTTGTTCCGGTAGAAAATTGAGGTGAGCTTGAGTCCCCTGCATAAAGCCCTTTCCCACCAAGCCTCCTGACCCAATAGCGATCTGAGATTGAATTACCTGATAACCCGCTCCCATAGGATCCAAATGAGGATTCAGCATGGTTAGGATACGTTGTTGTTGGTAGGGTTTGATTGTGTTCCAGAAAAAAGGCGTCATAACACCCACTAAAATATTCATCAGGAATATAGCAACTGAAAAAAGAATGTTCTTATTATTTAAGAAAATGATGATCGCTAAGGTAATTCCCCAAACCAGAAAGACCCAACTGTTAAAGGCCGCCAACATAGTTATAAACGGAGCTGCGATCAGAAAAATATAATATAACTTATAACCGCTTGCAAAAAGCATTGCGGTAAAAATAGCGCCATAGATCAATGTTGTACCCAAGTCGGGTTGTAAAAACACTAAAATTGCCGGGATCGCTAAAATACCGAGTGGATAAAGGACATAGCCAGCTTGAAGGGGCGAACGTCTGGTCTCGCTGAACACTTTTGCCAGCATGATGATCAAAATAAATTTCATGTACTCCGATGGCTGTATCTGAAATCCGCCAAGATTTATCCAACGATTGGTACCGGAAGTGACCATTGATAGAATAAATGGAAGAATAATCAACACTGTTCCAACTATATATAGGACTTCCGCATAGCTTAATAGAAAACTTTTCCTTACTGAAAATAACATAATTAACATGGCAAGGCCACCAAGAATACCCAGCATTTGTTTCCAGAAATACTGCATATTGGACTCGGTTCCAATAAAAGATGTCGCACTATAGATCGCGATCAAGCCACATCCGGTAAGTACAAATACCAAAATAAGCGATGGTACATCAATCTCTGAAATTTTTAAATCAAAAAAATCTTTAAATTTCATTGCTCTCTCATATAGTAATAAGCTTTAAGTAGCTGCCCGGCAACCGGAGCAGCAACAACTGCGCCTGCGATACCGTATTCAACAAAAACAACTATTGCATAAGGGAAATCTTTTTGTTTTGAAAATCCAATAAACCATCCATGGGGCTCGCCATGTGGGTTTTGTGCCGTTCCGGTTTTGCCATACATCTTCAAGCCTGGAACATTTGCAGTACGACCGGTTCCCCATGAGCTTTGAACGGCATTCAACATACCCGCGTCAATCTCTTTCCAAGTTGAAGCGGAGATATCATCCACATATGAAACCTTGTATTTAGGATCTTCAATTACCTCATTTCCGATATAATGAACTGATCTTAATAAATGTGGCGTTACGACCTTTCCGTGTGTCGCCAAAATACCCGTATAACGCAATGCTTGCAAGGGCGTAATAAGTACATCTCCTTGACCGATCACCATATTTAACCACATACCTTTCCACCATTTTCTACGTCCATACTGATTATCAAGAAATGTACGATCTGGGCATATGCCCGGTAACTCTCCCGGCAAGTCTATTCCGGTCAGATCGCCGAATTTCATTTTCTTCGCGTACGAACTCCAATCGTCAATCCCAAGTGCAAGAATAACATTATAAAAATATACATTGCAGGAATGGGCTATCGCTTCATTCAGGTTTTCCGTACCATGCACGTGTGAACATTTGAATTCACGTCCACCCAAATCAAAAACACCCGTGCACTCAAATTCGGTTTCCGGCGTAATAACTCCTTTTTCCAAAGCGGCTATTGCAGTTACCATTTTATAAATAGAACCAGGGGGATATTGACCCCGTATTGCACGATTAAAAAGTGGAATACGTTTATCTTGAACAATGGAATCCCATTCTGTTTGACTTAATCCTTCCGTAAACATGCCGGAATCATATGAAGGCGATGAAACACAAGCAACGATCTCACCGTTTTCATAGTTCATCATAATGACCGCTCCGTTATAATTTACCAATAAGGATTCTGCATGAGCCTGCAGATCTTGGTCGATGGTCAAGTAGAGAGCATTCCCGGGAATAGGATTGGTTTGTTCATAAGCCTGATCATTGAGGGGTTTACCTGTGGCATTAACTTGTTTATAACGATATCCCCTTTTTCCCCTCAAGATATCTTCATACTGTTTTTCAATACCATCATATCCGATATTGTCGCCAAGCTTATATCCGAAATTGCGATATTTATACATATCGCGACGACGGATCTCGGCGGTATATCCCAATAAATTTCCACTTAATATTTCATTTGTATATTCCCTAATGGGATCAAAAGCAACCTCTGCACCGGGAAGATCCTGAATACTTTCGTTAATAATGGCATTGATCTTGTAGTTAATATTACGCAAAACAATGGCGGGACGATATGATCCATATTGATTGCGTTTCATGGTTCTTTGAAGTTGATCAATTGGAACTTTTGTGATATCTGCTAATTTTTCCCATGTTTCGGGGTGTTGTTTTATAATATCTGGGTAAACGACAATATTGTAACAAGGAACATTGTAAATAAGTTTTTTACCGTTACGGTCAAACACGATCCCACGCGGTGCTGAGATATCAATACGATTCAGCATATTGCCCCTGGCTTCGCTTTCATAAGTGGAATAATTTACTATTTGCAGAGAATAAAAACGGATAATAATCACTAAAAAAAGAAAAAGAGCCATAACAAAAAGGGTAATGATCCGATATTTATCCATTCTATTTTTTACTTCATGTGGCATGATCACCTGTTTTTATTATGAAGTGGAAAAATCATATTTAGAACAAGCAATATCAAAAATGTGTAAAGTGTTTCCGGTAATGAATAGCGGTAAAATATGATAAAAGGCTTTACATAACCGGAGTAGTAAAGGAGGTTATAAAAAATATAATAAAGAAATATTGTAGAAAAAACACTCAGTTGAAAATAAAAACCCCGCAAGCGTTCAACAAAAGGTAAAAGTTTCAATAAACCATAAATAATTAGCGTTTTAAAAAGAGGTGACAATCCCCAATATTGAATACTGCCCGGCAAAAATATATCCTGCAAAAAGCCAAAGGCAAAGGCAGCAATAATAACAAAAATGGGTTTTTCATTAAATGCCAGAAAAAGCAGTACGATCAATAAAATATCTGGACGAACACTGGCAATACTGATAAAATCATTGAAGATCACACTCAAAATGAACAAAACGCTCATGATGATATAAGCAGCGATTAATCTATTTTGTTTTGTTTCTATCATGACTTAAAATGAATACTTCCCGTAAGTTGTTAAATGAAACATTATAATTACCTTCGATCATGTGCGTAAATCCATTTTCCGAGGTCCGCACATTTGTGATTTCACCAATTGGGATATCCGCCGGATAAATTTCAGACAATCCGGATGTTGTTACCGTCCATCCCTGCTGAATATTAATGGTTGTTGGAATATCTTCAATAGTGAAAGTGTTCCCATGGTGCCATTTTAATATTCCATATACGCGAGAAGGATTTATCCGAACGCTTACGCGCACATCCGGTTCGATGATCATACTGGCAATACTGGTTCTTTTCCCCGAAGAGAGAATTCGCCCAACCAAGCCTTCTTTGTCTACGATCACATCATCGGCACGAATGCCTTCATTTCGACCCTTATCTATTGTGATTACGCTTGATCTGTTTTTATATCCTTTATAAACAATAAGTGAGGGTAATAGTTCATAGCGTGAGGTATCACGAAAACCTATCATTTCACGCAATCGTTCATTTTCCATATCAAGATTTTGCAAGCGTGCAACTTCTTGATTTAGTTTAAATACATCCATGCGCAATTGTTTATTTTCTTCAATAACCTTTTTCTTGCGCTGTTGTTCTGCAGCAGGTTTTTTTAGGAATAATGAAACATCCTGCCAGCCGGTTTGGACTCGCAGGACAATATGGTTTTCTGTTTGGGACAAAAGAATGAGAGATATTCCGACAAAAATGATGGTTAATATCTCGAGATGTTTTCTAATTATAAAATCATACAGTTTGCTCAGCATCTACAACAAAATATCAATATAGTTCTCGATATTCTCCAATACTTTTCCAGTTCCTTTTGCAACGGAGAGAAGTGGTTCGTCTGCAATACTTACCGGAAGATTTGTTTCACGGCGAATGCGTTCATCAAGTCCATGCAGCAATGACCCGCCACCTGTAAGAATCACACCGCGATCCAAAATATCCGCTGAAAGTTCAGGCGGTGTATGTTCGAGTGTGCGCTTAATGGCCGCGATCATCATTTCGATAGTTTTTTGCAAACATTCCGATACGTCATTCGCATCAACTTCCACTGTGCGCGGAATACCGGTCAAAAGATTACGACCTTTTACGGCTATGATCTTTTCTTCCGTTGGAATGGCTGAGCCAACAGCTTTTTTTATCTCCTCAGCTGTGCGCTCACCAATCAAGAGATTATGTTTGCCACGAAAATAATGAACAATAGCGTTGTTTAGCTCATCACCTGCAACGCGGATAGATTCTTTTGCAACAACGCCGTTCAGGGCAAGAACTGCAATCTCGGTAGTTCCACCACCAATATCGACGATCATGCTTCCAATAGGCTTGCTGATATCAATTCCTATACCTATAGCGGCGGCAACGGGTTCTTCAATAAGATAGACCCGACTAGCATTTGCGCGTTCAGCACTTTCCTGTACGGCTCGTTTTTCCACTTCGGTAATACCTGATGGAACACAAATAACCATTTTAGGACGAGCAAAACGGGAAAGCTGGATCTTCTTGATAAATCCCTGTAACATACCGTCTGTCATTTCAAAGTCAGCGATCACACCGTCTTTCATAGGTCTGATGGTAGTAATATTGGGGTGTGTACGACCTAACATGTCACGGGCTTCGTTTCCAACCGCAATGATCTTTCCGGTTTTCATCGATTTTGAGACAATAGAGGGTTCATTAATAACAATGCCTGCACCGCGCATATGTATAAGCGTATTTGCTGTTCCCAGATCGATAGCAATATCGCTGTTTAACCATTTGAACATACTCATGACAATTCCTTATTATTTCTTAGAGCCACCTGCCGGATTTGAACCGGCGACCTACGCTTTACGAAAGCGTTGCTCTACCAACTGAGCTAAGGTGGCACAGCTTACAAATATAATATCTTCATTAAAAAAAACATTAATTTTTCTAAACTAATTTAGACCTTAACTTTTGTGAGCCACGTTTTTACTTTATTATATACGGCTTCTGCCGTAAATCCAAATTTTTCAGCTAAAATCTCATACGGCGCTGAAGACCCAAAATGGTCAATTCCAAGATGCAGAACCGGATTAGAACTTACATTTCCCCAGCCGAATGTGCGTCCGGCTTCAACAGTAATCACGCTTGTGCTTCCTGGAGGAATAACACTATCGCGATATGATTGTTCCTGCTTTAAAAATGTTTCATAAGAGGGTACCGAAACAACGCGAATATCATGCTCCTCTGCTGTTAATTTTTCCGCTGCTTTCGTACATAAGGCAAGTTCTGATCCCGAAGCACAGAGCACAGCTTCGGGTTTCATTTTAGTATCTTTTATAATGTAGGCACCCTTATCAAAATCCACAATCGTATTATGATCATTCACGTGCAATTCGGGTAAGGTTTGACGGGTCAGGATCAATGCGGTCGGACCTTCCTGATATTCCAGTGCCGACAACCATGCTTCTGCTGTTTCCTTTTCATCTGCAGGTCGTATGACCTGAAGACCCGGAATAAGACGCAGGGACATGATTTGCTCAATAGGTTGATGTGTAGGTCCATCTTCGCCTACAAAAATACTGTCATGAGTAAAAACATAGATAACTTGATTTTTCATCAAAGCAGACATCCTGATCGCAGATCGCATATAATCTGAAAACACCAAAAAGGTTCCAGCATAAGGTATAAAACCATTTCCGTACAAAGCCATTCCGTTCATGACCGCACCCATGGCAAACTCGCGAATACCATAATGGATGTTTCTTCCCGAGAAATCATCCTTGGAGATATATCCCGCACCCTTAAGCGTTGTCTTATCTGATGCGCCAAGATCGGCAGAACCGCCAACAAGTCCTGAGACATTCTTTGCGATTTCTTGCAAGATATTTCCGGAATGCGCGCGGGTTGAATTTGCTTTTCCGCTTAAACTTTTTAATATTGTTTTTCTAAGATCTTGTGGTAAAGTCTTTGATACCTGAGCTTCGAATTTTTTATATGCATCAGGAGATGTAATTTTCCACTTTTCAAGATCAGATTGCCAATTCTTATAACCTGCTTTCAAAGTTTCTTGATATGTCTGAAATTCTTTTATTACTTCTACAGGGATATAAAATGATTCATTTTCCGGAAAGTTGAGTGCTTTTTTTGTTAATTTAAGTTCTTCCTCGCCGAGAGGCGCACCGTGAGCAGCACTTGTATCTTGTTTATTCGGACTACCAAAACCAATGTGAGTTTTAGCGATAATTAATGATGGTTTTTCTGATTTTGCCTGTGCAGTTTTAATTGCTTCGGTAATTTGTTCGTGATCATGACCGTCGATTTCCTGTACGTGCCAATGATAAGCATTAAAACGCATTGCAACATCTTCAGTAAAAGTTAGGTCTGTAGATCCGTCAATAGTAATTCGGTTACTATCGTAAAAGCAAATCAGCTTGCCCAAACCAAGATGTCCGGCGAAAGATGAAGCTTCGTGGCTGATGCCTTCCATCATATCGCCATCACCACAAAAACAATAAGTATAATTTTTACCAAAAATATTACAGTTTTCATCATTCCATTGGGCCGCGGTCATACATGCCGCCAGTGCAAGCCCAACGGCATTTGTTAGTCCCTGCCCTAATGGTCCTGTCGTGGTTTCAACACCCGGCAGATAGCTTTCGGGATGTCCCGGAGTTCTTGAGCCCCATTGACGAAAGTTTTTTAGATTTTCTAAAGAAATATCATATCCCGACAGATGTAACACTGCATAAAGCAGTGAAGAACCATGGCCACCGGACATAACAAAGCGATCACGTCCCGGCCATTCGGGGTCTTGGGGATTATATTTTAGGAATTTAGTCCAAAGTACGCTTGCGCAATCGGCCATTCCCATAGGTAAACCCGGGTGCCCGGAATTCGCTTTTTGCACCATATCAGCCGCCAAAAGGCGTATCGTATCTGCAGTCTTTCTTGACATTTTATCTCCACTATTCGTGCCATTAATTTAAGGGGAATTAATAAGGTATAAAACTCTTTAATACAATAATTGAGGAATAAAATTAAGGCTAAGGTTGAGGCTGGGGCTGAGGTTGAGGCTGGGGCTGAGGTTAAGGACAGACAACTTGGCGAAGAACAAATAACTTGTGAATGATTTTTAGCTTGATTACATTTTCAATTATGAAAAAGATAATAGTATCCATTACAGTTTTATTTATGGCCTTTTCGCTATTTTCTGCGGTCGAGTTCTTGGAATTTAATGCGGAATTACAAGGTCTAAATATTCTGCTTTCCTGGTCCACAGCTACGGAGACTGCAAATTCAGGTTTTATTCTTGAACGAAAAACTGCTTCACTGGCATCTTGGGAATCTCTTGCCAATTACATGAATGACGATGCATTAGTGGGACAAGGTACCGTGTCTACACAAAGCAATTATACTTATACCGATTCGTTAGTCACTAATGGCGAAACCTATTTCTATCGTATTTCTGGTATAGATTATGCCAATAATATTGGCTTACTTGACAGTCTTTCAATTATGGTGGGGGAGGTTGGAATTAGACCAGTGGTTCCAGGCGATTTTATATTAACCGTATATCCAAATCCGTTTAACCCAAGAGCAGTAATCAGTATGCACTATGCTGTAGGTAGAAATACCGTGCTCAATATATATAATATTCGCGGAATATTGGTTGACCAGTTGATCAATGGTTTTGTTGAAAGCGGAACACATGAAATGATATGGGATGCATCTAATATGCCTAGCGGCGTTTATATTGTGAAGATGCAAGCAGGTGAATATTTACATTCACGGAAAATAATCCTAATGAAATAAATCATTTAAAAAACGATATGGATTATGTAAAAACGCAAGATTTTGCGTTTTTACCTTATTGTCGAAAATTTTCTGTGTCGTTGGAAATATTGGTACAAAGCAAAAACCCGTCTTTTTCAAGACAGGTTTTCTGTGAGCGTTGAGGGACTCGAACCCCCGACCCCCTGCTTGTAAGGCAGGTGCTCTAAACCAACTGAGCTAAACGCCCGATATTTCAAGCCCGTAATTATAAAATGTTTATGGTTGTTTTGCAAGTGTTATTCTTTGAAATCGCGGGGATAAGTCGCAATTTACCTTTACAATATCGAAATAATATTCAAAAATTATTTCAAAAAGATCATCTTTGCTTTTCGGATCTCATTCCGTGATTCTAGAGAATAAAGATATATTCCGCTCGAAAATCCGTTCATATTTATATTGACTTTATTCATGCCATATTCGGGATTTGCGATTTGTCTATTCAGGACAAGTTTTCCATCTAAAGAATAAATGCGAAGATCCAGTGGTGTAATGTCGTTAATTCTATAGCTAATCGTTGTCATGGGATTAAATGGGTTCGGAGCATTTCCGATCAGTTCAAATTCAAATTCTTCGGGGAAACTAATATCATCAATGCCTGTTAGTATTTTTGTAATTGAGCCTTTTCTGTCAGCTGAACCACGATGCATAGACCAATAAATTGTACCCGCAAAGTTCTTTAAATCGATCACGGATAAGCCGGAGTAATTACCTGCGATCAGATCATTATCGCCATCATCATCGATATCTGTTACAGCCAGTCCGGATTTTGATAACAATCCGGTATTAAGAGGATAGCCTTGGACCCTATTGCCTTCCATGTCGAAAGCATAAATATAACCATCATTTCCCATGGCAAGAATTTGTGCTTTATTTTCTGCATCATCAAGCACATCAACAAGTGCCAATGTCTGATCAATTCGACTTACTCTTTGGGGCCAGTTGTTTTCCAAGGTACCATTGAGAACATCGATCTTATAGATATCTCCGGATGTTGTACCAAAGAATGCAAAAATATCGTCTCCACTTACATAGATGGCCGGAGATGCATAAATAGCTCCAAATCCATCAATCATAAATCGTTGTGTCCCATTAAGATCAAAACCATACATATCGCCATTATCGTTCCCAATTAAAATGATAGCCGAATGATCTCCCGTAAGAATAACCTGAGGTTCTGATGTAATAGAACCCGATGTACTGACGGGCCATCCAATGGGGGTCGTTCCGTCAGCCAGGACAATCGAACATTGCCCGCTTTTATCGCCATAAACAATATCATCAAGTCCGTCAGCATTTACATCTGCCAGTGAAACACCACCATGCAGGAGCTGTCCCGTTGCATGTGGAAATGTTGTGACATCCGTGCTGTCGTGATTTAAGGCATATATGTTTTGATCCCAGGAGCCAACAACCACTTCGAGCTCAGGGTCGTTATCTATATTTCCGATTGCCGGAGTTGCAGTAATAAATAAATTAGCATGTCGTGTCCATTCACGATTTCCCATTACATCAACAACCTCAATTTTTTTATTGAAAAATGACGTTGTAACGATCTCCAAGGTATCATCCAAATCAATATCGGCAACAGCAATTCCACCGAGCTGTGAACCGAGAGTTATCGGGAATCCATCAAGGGTATCACCGGTATAGTTGACTATATACAATTCTCCACTTTTATCTCCAAAAATGATCTCCTGTTTCCCGTCGTCATCTATATCAACGAACAAGGGAGAAGCTTCTACGGCAGTACTTGCGTAAAAAGGAAAACCTTTTTGATCTAGAGATAAAGAAACATCAAGAAGAATGGTTTTTTCATAGGGCAATTCACCGGAGTCATTTGCTATTAGAATCAATTCAAAATCATAATTTGCCGGCATTAATGTATTGGAAAATTGGATCATAAATCCATTATTTGTATTTGAAGCATTTGTGTTTTCGGGAATTGATGCCCATGTCCCGATACTATCCAGGATCGTGATTTCTTCATTGCTTGAACGCAAAACACCCTGAACATTTGAGGCTGTTGTCCAACCGGTATCGTTTTTTAATTCAACAATAAGATTGATCGTTTCACCGGGATTCAGGACTGAATCACCATCATCGTTTAGAATACTTTCACTTTGATCCATATATGATAGTTTTGGCCATTTATCGAAAATCAATGCTTTTAAAATATTCACTCGGCCTGTGCCCAATTGTCCTTCATAACCCGGATTGAGATGATCGATGGGGTCTGTATGAGATAGCATGCGATCTACCAACCAGTCATTCGTGCTGTCAGGATAAACAGATTTTAAAAGCGCAAAACAAGAAGCAACCATGGGTGATGCCATAGATGTCCCCATTAGATATGCATAGGAATTTTGTTTTGTTAAATAAGTACTGAGCATATTCTCGCCAGGTGCGGCAATATCTACTCCGTAAAAATTATTAGCAGGATCTGCTTCTCCATAACTTGCCCAAGAAAAGCGGTCTTGTGAACTTACCGCTGTAACCGATACGACATTATCATACCCAGAGGGGTAGTGAGGATCATCTTGTTTAATGCCCTGATCTTCATCAGCACCATTTCCCGCCGCCGCAACAATAAGTGAACCATAAGTATTATATGCCGTATTAATCAAAGTCTGAGAATATGAACTATAGCCGGGGCCACCCCAAGAGCAATTGATAATATCTGCACCTGCATGTGCAGCATACATGATACCATCCCATCCGGTGTTAATGGTTCCTTCAGTCTCATCTCCGGTTGCTTTTACTGCCATAATGGAAATATTATATGCAATTGAGGCAACACCAATACTGTTATTGGAAGTTGCTCCCACGAGTCCGGCAACATGTGTTCCGTGACTATTATTCGTCACCATGGGATCTCTGTCATCGTCCGCTGTACCCACAGATTCATCCGTATCCCATCCTATAATATTGTCAATATATCCATCTCCATCATTATCACTACCATCGGCCAATGGCGAATTTGTAGATACAACATCCTGTAAATTGCTTTTACCATCCCCGTTAAGATCACCGCAGAAACTGACAGCTTCATTAGCGCTAACATATCCGTCAGAATTTCCATATGATTCATCTATAAGCGTTGCATATGCGGTGATTTCATCCTGGTTGATCCAAATATTTTTCCAAAGATCTGGGTGTGTGTATTCAACACCATCATCCACAACAGCAACAACAATATTGCGATCACCGGGTATTTCTCCCGCTTCAAGATCCCAAAGCTTCCAGGCGTCTTTAGCCTGAGATTTTGCAAGAAACCATTGATTTCCGATCAAGGGATCATCGGGTATTGCATGGGTGCGCATAATAGCTTCCCGCTCAGTTCCGGTGATAGCAGGCGATGAGTTTTTAAATTCCGAGATCAACGCCAATGGAGCCGGAACATCATGATTAGTTGTCAGGCGATAGATACGATTTAAATATACTTCACCATCATGATCGCTGGCTTTTGCATTTGGTAACCACGGTTCTATTTTTACAACATCATATTTCTTAATTATTTTATTTAATTCGGGGTAGGGCGTATTCAGATTTTTGCATTGTCCAACCGTTAGAACTTCCTCATCTTTATCCAAAGAAAAAAGAAATTTATCGGCATAGTAAGATGGCACTGTGGCCATGAGCAGACTGATTGACAGCAATAATATTGAGAGTAGTTTTGGTGTTCGTTGCATTTATATATCCATTCTTTTTTTATCCGTAATGTTATGATTTTAATGGAAATAAAACAAGAAAGAAAAATATAAAGGCAAGAGTTGAAAATTGAAAATTATAATAAATAAATGTGATTTATAAATGTCGCAAAATGAAAAACATTTTGCGACGATGTGTCACCCGAAATGATTGTAGAGACGCAGCATGCTGCGTCTTTACAGGCTCATTTTTAGAAAGTCGCAGAGCAATTTATAAATAAATTGCTCTGCGACTGTACTTTATACTTGAAATAAAAAAACCCTCCGCCTGCTGGCAGAGGGTTTTTTATTTATGATGTAAATCTGACTATTTAAGCAGAGACATCTTCTTAACAGCGGTGAAATCACCTGAAGTCATGCGGTAGAAATAAACACCACTTGACAATGCCGAAGCATCAAATCTTAGGTCATAAGAACCAGCTGACATATTTGTATTGGCAAGAGTCCGTACATGACGTCCGGTGATATCAAAGATATCAATCATTGTCATACCAGCTTCTTCCAATTCAAAATGGATAGTTGTAACCGGGTTGAAAGGGTTAGGATAGTTCTGTGCCAGCGCATATTCGGCCGGTACGATCTCATCCGTAGCCGTTATATCAATATCGGTATCAAAGTATCCGCGGATCATCGGGTTGCATAGTAAGTAAGAAGCAATAGATGTCCATCCACCACCCGGTACCTGCATTGTTGCTTTACCTGAATAACCGTCTGTATCGGCACCTAACCATGCGGGATCATCACCCGGGGTAGCGCCTTTAACTCCAATCCATACACTTTCGCCTTCTTCAAGAACAATACCGCTGCCAGTTACAGTCAGTCCGTCAATGGGAAGGAAAGTGTTCCAGCCGTAAATGGCTGTTACCGGAGTTTCGATCCTCAACCATGTGTCACCGGGCATACCTGCGTCATCTATAAAGATCTTAACTTTATAGACATCGCCTGCCCACAAAGCAGCAAAGCGTAATGCTTCAAGTTTTGCCGGGTAAGTTGAAGGTGTAATCTTTACAACAACCATGGTATCCAGAGCAAGATCGAAATGAGTTTCTGCTTCACCATCATCATATTTAGCTTCTTCAACATCTGAAGGTGTTACAAAGATCGATGAGCCATCGCTCAAGAGACTTTCATAATCACCGGCAACTGCCGTCACATAGTATTCATATTCAACAAGTGCTTCTGTGCTTGTATCAACAACTGTCATTGCACTAATATCTTCTGCAATTAAATCATATGTTGATTCAGTGGTTACACGACGGTAAACATTATAGTTTAATCCACTATACGTAATATCGCCATAGGAACCGGTTGCACCAACGGGTGTTGCATAAGAGGTACCATACATAGCACCGCCCCATAACAACATGGTTCCACCAGCAGCCCCTGTATTCATAAACATTATAGGGGTTTTCGCTGCGCTTTCCCAATACATCATCACCCAAAATGGACCTGCCCATGAGATCTCTTTAGCACTGATGTCAATGCTTTGCATATATTTCACAGGAACAAATGAATCTGAAGCATACAGCATATGAACGCCACCTGTATCTAGCCCATATAGTACAATACTGATACTATCTGCACTTATTGGATAGCTAGCAAAATCTAAGCTGGTGAACATCATTGAATCAGCACCCGTTGAGTATTCTTCACCCACACCGGCGCCAACATATGTTTCGCTACTAAAGAATGTCCAGGCGGGACCGTAATAAGTACTGCAGTCATCAGTCGTTGTTGCTAGAAATGATCTCATTTGCTCAGTACTGTTATTTCTATCATTCCAAGTAAGGACAACATCATCACTTGTGTTCATTGCTGCTGCCATGCCCGTAGGAACAGGAAGATCAGCTGCAGTATAAACGATAAAATCATCGATCATTAAACCATGTCCAAGCGGTTGATCATCATCAGAATGGAAATAGAAACGGAATTTAACTGTTTTGTTTGCAAACATCGTTAAATCACAGGCTTCTCCATATACCCATTGGAAATCATACCATGCGGGGATACAATGATTATATACATAATTTATGCCACCATCATCTGCTGACAGACCTGTCGGATTTGAAATAGCATTCCAAGTTTCGCCATCATCAGGAGAAACTTCTAAGCGCCAATAATCAACAGCCGGGAAAACATCAAGATCTGCAAAATCTGCAAAAAATTCGAAATTGCAATAGATGCGTGTTTCCGGTTCACTTGGTAAAGTAATAGATGGAGATTCAAAATAATCTTCCAATCTAGTTACATACGTTGTATCAGTCATATCATATTCACGCAATACATGTGTATTTGAAGGTAATGAATCTGTTCTGTCCTCTACGGTCCAAAAAGAACCAATAAGGGGATTTAATGGGTACTGTACCAAGCCATCGCTTGTTGAACCGTTAAATACAGCATTTCCGGCTACATCTATTGAATCAATATACATACCTGTTAAATCAGCATCATCAAGACCATCATAGCCACCGTCTGAAGCAAAAATAAAACGTACTATAACGGTATCACCCATATATTCTGCGAGGTTTACTTCGGCTTTTCCACCGAATTCACCACCCCAGCCGGGTATACCTTCGCCCCAACCCCAAATATATCCAAATGAATATAAGCTGGTTGCGTTATAGGGTAAGCTATCGGGTTCCATAATTGTCCATGTGGCACCGCTGTCATTGGAGACCTGAACAAGTCCGCCATCCCAGCCGTCCCAACCTTCATCTTCACCACCGGGCCATTCACAAGCCATTGTCATATCAAACGACAAAATGCTATCAGGACCAGCCATGACAACTTCGGGAACTTCCAGTGCTACCAGCCAATTGCTGATATAAATGGGATCACCGTATGAATCATACGTACCACACCACCAGAGAGAATCTCCGGTTCCCATATCATCCAGGTGCCATTGTCCTAACGGATCATTCGATCCATCAAAATTTACCCATCCGGGGGCACCGTCTTCAAAGTCTTCAAAATAAACGACGGTAGCTTCATTGGTAGTATCAACAACAAGAAGCGGAGCTTTTGTTGAGTTGATATTTAATGAACGAACATTTGTGTCTTCAATAGGTGTTGGTGCAAATGTTGGTACAAATTGCGGCAACGCCTCTCTTGGACTACCTGCGTTTACCTTGAGATCACTTTGAGGAGCTACTGCTGCAAACAATGCAACACTAGCAATCAATAACAAAGCAACTACACGTTTCATGTGTGTTCTCCTTTCTCAAGTTTGTTTTCTAGTTATATTCCTAATTGAATGCTTACTTGGTTTACGAGCCCTAAGACTCCATAATTTACTATAGCATAATCAATATTCAAAGGCATACTGTTAATATCAAGATTTAGTCCTACACCTGCCGAAAAAGTGGTTTCATCATAATTTAAATGATAACCGGCCCGAAATGCGAGCAATTCATTGTATACATATTCCAATCCGGTATTAAAACGAAGGAAATGATCCAGCGGATCATTAGCGTCAAATGACAAACTAATGCGATGGTTTGGATTCTTGATGATCTCGCTGTTCGGACCCAAAATATCCACAAGAATTCCCATACGGAAAGTCAAGGGTAGTGACCATTCCTTAGTATTTAGCCTTGCTTCAGTTTCGGGATTGCCTTCATAAAGTGGATCCGTATCTACATCAATGTTCAGATCGGGACCATCAAATTTAAATTTTGTGCTAAAGTTGGTAATTGCCATTCCAAGTTTAATACCAAGAATACCTGTGTCAAACTGTGAGCCGATATCAAATCCAAAAGTATTTGCCGTTTCACGCCAAATTGTTTCATTGACAAATTTAGCCGTGCCACCTACACTCAGGCGATCCGTCAGCTTCCGGGCATATGATATACCAATTGCAAGATCACTGACCGAAAAGAACTCTCCTGAACCCTCAGGGAAATCCAATGTTGTAACTTCCATCTCACCGGAATTTAAATACGTAACATGAACACCGAAATAGTCAGATCGACTAATTTGAGTTCCAAATGCAACATACCCATGTTGAATTCCGGCATATAGAGATGTGTAAGTCCCATAAAACGATTGTTGGCTTATCTTTGCCAAACCTGCAGGATTCCAGAACAGGGCGGACATATCATCCACACCGGCCACATAAGCGCCACCGAGTGCGGCTGCCTTCGCGCCCACTTCCAGTTTTAGGAATTGACCGGCATGCGTTCCAACTTTGGAAATGTCCTCGGGAATATCAATTTCCTGAGCAAATCCAATTCCTGCAAACAGCAGTGCCAAACCTATAATTAATGAACGCTTCATTTTAATCATCTGCGCTCTCCTTATCGAATAATGGCAAATTTGCCAATGTGTTTTCTACCATCAGGAAGCTCGACAGCGAAGACATAAAGTCCCGGCGCGATTTCCTGACGATTGATCGTTGTCAGGTCCCATGCTTCAGAATCATCATAGGGATTATTGTGCTCTACCATATTTACGAATTCACCGGTTAAGGTAAATATCTTGATCGTACATTCTGTTGGAAGATTGGTAAACAAAAGCTTTTTGGTATACTGACTCTGTTCCCATTGTGCAGACACAAAATAGGGATTCGGAACTACTTTAATAGCTCCCAGATCATCTTCTGTTAAATTTACTTCCTCACTAAAATCAGCTGCTGTAAATCTAAATTCATCACCATCTTCAAAAGGTTTGTGTGTTCGGAAGTACAGGGTATCACCCGGAGTAAAGGGGTAACCTGTTGGAGCAAGCAATAAAGTATCCCATATAAATTCAAACGACCATGTAGCCATGGGCATGGCTGCAGGATAGCCCGGCACGCCCGTTTCAAAAAAGATTATTTCATCTAAATAGTTGAGCGTATCGTCTTTTGATATTGCTTCTTCCTTGATCCAGATGGGAACTCTTTCGCCATCCGGTAAACGTATCGCTTTAAATGGGACAGGACCGGCAAAGGCAGGAATGGGAACATTCCAATAAGCCGTATCTAATATTTCATCCGCAGCCCCAAAAATAATTGCATAATCCGAGGCGGTCGGATAAGGCAAAGTGGAGCGGGGTTCTGTCGTGATATATTTTTGACCGGATGCCCATGAAATTGAATCAACTGCTGCTTTTTCAATATTGTCAAATACAACCTGAAGACCATCAAATATTGGACGATAATTTGTGACAACATTGGGGTCAATATCATTGTTAGCCAATTCACTTACCAGTGTGTCATTCTCGGTCATATCGATCACGGTATATTTGGGAGCGTTAATTTTGGGACCCTTTATGGCAGGACTTGCAGAGATCGTGATTTTATATTCATGATCCGTTACATTTCCGGGTTCCGCTATTCTAATCAAGGTCTCGGTATTTCCAATAGTGCTGTCACCGGGAACAAGATTAATATGTGCTTTGATATCGATAGGATAGCGCGACGGCGTGATCCTTACAAATTGCGGAGAAAGAGGTGTCGTCCCTTTGGGATTTTCCAAGCTTTCCAGTGCATAGGTTGACCATTGATCATCCACATTGGTTGTTGACCAAGTGGTATCATATCTGATCACTTCGTAGACTATACCCGAAGAATCATCAATAACTTCTTCTGTCGATATTTCAATTGAATAACCAGGTTCAATACCAATATCAAAGGCCGTTACAGCGTAAGTATATTCTTTACCGATCTGAACATCTTCATCAAGATATTCATGTTGTAGACCGTTATCTGTTCCCAGGTTCATCCATGGCGCCACAGGATCAGGACCGGAAACACCACGGTTATATCGGGCCATATCTTCATCAAATGTCAAATCATATTGGGCAAGAGGCTCAAAACCAACTTGTGTTTGATTTACATCTAACACCGGGTCACCCCAGTTCTGACCGCCATCAGTAGATTTATAAAGACGGTATCCTTCAAAATCCAAATAGCCGGTAACGATATCTTCAGAACTTTCAGCGGCATCATCCCAAACAATACGAACAGCCATTTCCTCTTTAACGGGATCCCATTCACTAACGGCAGAAACAGTAGGTGCCTGCGGTGCAGAAAAACCCTGATAGCGAAGATCGTACATGATCTGTGCCATATTTGCATTACGATTAAGATCCGGTACGTTTTCGCCCATGATCACAGCAAATGAGAACATAGCCGTATCGCCCACTGAAAAATCGAATGGACCTGCAGACATCATACAAACACAGTCAAGGCCATCGGGAAATTGTGTTCGAAGACCCTCCATACTATCATAATGCGGATTTAGTTTGCCGCCATTATCAGGATGGAAAAACCATACATCTTCTCTTTCTGTTAAACTGGTCGTATCACCAGCCATCAATTGATACATTAATTCTTCTTTTTTAGGAGATTCGGGTTGCGTACCGTTACCAATAAACGGCCCGCCCGAACCTTCCTTATCTGTAACACCGGGTCTATTATACCAATCAAACCAATGCCAGTCTGTTAACCCTAGTTCTTCACCCGGAGCAATATAATTTGTCTCATCTACCCATACTGTATCGCTTGCTTGTGGTGTATCAAGTAGTTTAACGGCAGCAAAGGCATCAACATCGAAACGGCCATCACATTCTTTTTGATCCAGATCGTAGATATAGGCATAATCATAGGTAGCATTATAACCCATCATATCACCATCATTGGTGTTACATGGCCTATATCCGCCGCCGTAATAAGCAGAAAACATATCTGCGTCAAAATAGAAACCACAGTATGCACCTTTATAATCAAAACCCGCACCATTATTTAAACCGTATTTATCACTTTCGTTCACCACTTTCATGGTAACGAACATGATGTCTTCTGCATAAGCACGACCATAAGAATGAACGGTTGCGTAAACACGAGTTCCGGTTGGATACCCATTGTATGCTGAAACAGGTTCACGATCGGCGAATTTATCATCAAATTCAAGATAAATATCTACATCAGATGTAAAACGTCCCTCAACTTCTTCACCGTAAGTGGGTGATGATGGATCGGTATCTACCGCGTACCATCCCGGCCAAAAACGTTCTTCTTCATCTTCATCATTTGTTCGGGTGGGCCAAGATTCGGGAGCAATAGACGTTGCCAATAAAGGCCATGAATCATTTTCATCTGTCCATGTAGGTGCAGCATAATCGCCGGCTGTTATATCGCCGGAGAATGTTTTTCCCTTTGATCCCAAAACAACATCCCAGTCTGTATTGATCTGGTTTCCCGTGCGGTCCAACCAAGATTCAGAAACTGTAGAACCCCAATAAATGGTGTCGGTTCTCGCAGGATCCGGATGCCGGCGATTAGCCCAAGGATAGGCATTTCCGTCTTTATCACTTCCGGGGACTCCGATCATGAAAGATACGTTTGCAAGGTACTGGTAATCACCCCATGCACCCGCAACATCATCTTGCCAATGATCAACAAAGTTCCCGTAGTTCAAGATTGCTGTTTTAAATTTTCCCTGATCGGCATAACTTTTAGCCCGTTCATAAAGGGGATTAGCAAATGTTTTTCCAAACTGCGAGCCATATTTATCTTCAAGCGGAATCGCAAGAAGTAAAACTGGTAGTAATAAACATCCTAAGCGTTGAATATATTTCATTAATTAACTCCTTAAAACTCCACTTCTACAAAGAAATCAAGACTTCTCTGATCATCATAATACCAAGGACGATCATAGATGGTTGAACTTCTTATACCATCAAGAATATAACCCTCGTCAATACCACCGGGATTGTCCGGAGTCCCTGTACGTGGATAAACGTATAGAGGATTTTCTCTATTGAAGAGATTTGTACAAACTAAACCAAGTACCAGGCGACTTGAACCAATAATATCAATATACTTTCTAATAGCAAGGTTTGTCGTGTAATAAGCCGGCATACGTTCACTATTTTGAGGACCCAATTGATCATTGTTCAGAACAGGAGTATAGGGTGCTCCCGAGATCGCCACAAAGGTCAGGTTTGTCATTGTGTTTTGGAAAAGGTTATATGAACCGACCGGAATTCCGTATCCCTTGGGAATGCGGAATGTCAATTGTGCACTAAAATCGTGTGTTCGGTCATAATCCTGCAAAACCTCATTCTTCGGCATAGTAAGAGGGTTTTCTCCGTTTCGGTAACCTTCCCATGGATCGGAACGGTTTCCTTTCGCCACTGAATAAGTATACTGTATATTGCCGGTCAAGAATTTACCCCGGCGTTTTTCAAAGATCATATCCATACCACGAGCTGAACCATAATCATAGTTTACAAAGGTCGTATAGGTTACAGATCCCACACGAACTTGTTCTGTTGAGTTCATGTTACTGTAATCCTTTGACCAACCAACAACTCCCAGCACATAATTACGTGCTACTTCAGTATTAATACCAAATTCATAACTGGTTACTTTTTGAGCACTAACATCGGGATTACCAACAAGCGGCAAAGGAGTATTAAAGAATTCATCTAAATTATCGCGCTCATCAATATTGTTATAGATATCGCGATAAGTAGGATTTTGATAATAAATACCGTATCCGAACGTAAACGTTGCTTTATCTGTAATTACATGTGAAAATCCCAAACGGGGACTCCAAAGAAATTCCCAATTAGTCGGAACAAGCACAGAATCCGGAACCCGGGGATCTGCCCACATGGAATCATTTGCGTTGGCTGCGTCAAAACGTAAACCGGCATTGATAACCATCCAGGGATATTCGATCTTATCTTGAAGATAACCGGCAAATTCTTGGGGAATACGATTATAGTTTTCAGTATAAGGCGTCGATAACCAAGGTAATTGTACTTCGTCAAAGACAATATCATGTGTCTTATAGTCGAGTCCACTCTTTATCTGATTATGCCTGCCAACCTGTGATGTAAGATCTAATCTATATTCCTGAGTACGAGTACGAGTATAGTGAAAATATCTATCTGCGCCACTATAGTAATACTCTCCGGAATAATTCTTTAAATTAGGGCTGGCCTGATACTCTATGGTCATTTTTTCATCAATAAAAGGATATAATATATAAGGTTGGTTGTACTGTTCAGGTGTAAGCCACTCACCCATTTCATCACCATGATGCCAAATGGTATCTGCTCCTGAGAGCACATACTCAAGTGGAATATAATTTCCTGTTCCATCATCCACGTAAGGAACTTGAGTGCTATCATAGAAATTTTCTAAATAACGCTGTTCTACCCAATCGGGGTAACCGTCGCCATCGGAATCATAGTTCCGTACACCCATGGTCATTTCTTGTGTAAAATTAGAATAATTAAAAGTGTAATAGGTCTTGTCATTTAATTGATGGCGCCATTCTAAAGCATAGCGTTTTGACACTTTTTCTACTTCATTTTTACCAAGATCATAATAAATATAAACAGGGTCAAACGCCTTATAATTTGAATTTACATACCAATGCGAAAGATTTAAACGAATCTTTGGCGACACAAGAAAAGTCAGTTTTGAAAATATATCAAATGTATTGTCAAATCCAAATGAACGCCATCCTGCAATTGTGTCTAAAGGATTAATGTGATTATCTTCGTTATAATCGCTTAGGGGATCATCCATATCAAAAGCATAATCGTCAAATTCGTATACCGCATAAGCGCTATTCGTTTGATCAAAACTGGTCCACCAACGAATTCTATCCGTAAAAAGGGGTCCGCCAAAACCACCTGCGATCTTGGAATAATTTCGCAACTGATCTTGCTCTGCTGAGACGGGCCCAAAATTACTGCGTTCATAGCGTAGCATTCCGGTAAATTTGCTTGGGCCGGTTTGCGTAACGGTATTGATCATACCGGACATTGCATCGCCGTACTCAGCATTAAAAAAACCCGTCTGGAAATCAACCTGCGCTACAGCAAATTGGTTCAAACGCGTACCTTTACCCTTGCCTCCGTAAAGCGGGTTTTCAAGGTACATACCATCAATCATGAAACCTGTCTCATTGGCTCGACCGCCACGAACATGAATCTGCTCGATACCGCGTTCTTCAAATCCGGGGATACCCAAATCGGCAGTCTTGATCTCAATAATACCCGATTGCAGTGTATAAACTTCAGTCATATCACGAACGGGAAGATTAAGCACCTGTTCTGATTCCATGATAATCTTACGTCCAACTACATCTTTTTCAACAGAAGGACGATCTGCAATCACTTCTACAACTTCGCCTTGGACAGCCTCGACTTCCATACGAACGTTAATAATAGTTGATTGATCACGAATAACTTTAACACTTCGTTGGATTACTTTTTTAAAGCCGATCATTGTATATGTTACAGTAAATTCACCGATCGGAAGGTTGATAATATTGTAATAGCCTGTCTGGTCCGCAAAGGTCCCCATATGGGTATCTTCAACCATGATGTTGACACCCATAAGCGGTTCATTGGTCCCGGCAGCCACAATGGTACCGCGGATAGAACCAACAATATCGCCATAAGCCATGCCAAAAAATAGCAGACAAACTACAAAAAGGATATAACCTTTCTTCATACAATCCCCTTTAGGACAGGTCGCCCTTCCAATGGAAGGGCGACCTGTATGTTTGTAAACAATTTATTTTAATAATACTGATTTTCGAGTAACAGTTACATTATCCCCTGTCAGAGAATAGAAATAAATACCCGAGGACATGTTTGAACCGTCAAGTTCAATTTCATAATGTCCACTTCCTTTATATTCACTGAAAAGAGTTTTAACTTTTCTACCTAAGGTATTAAATACTTCAAGATTGTATTTACCTGCTTGATGGATATCAAAATTGATCGTTGTAATAGGATTGAAAGGATTGGGATAATTTTGTTCAAGCTCGAATTTAGCTGGAACATCAACAAAACCTTCAATTCCACTGACGACTGATGAATAATCTACATCCATGAAATATAAACGATTCTTATAATCTTCCGGTACTGCGTCTGAAGTATCATCATCTACAGTATGGGTAGCATAGTCCGGAACCTGATATATAAGATAAACATGATCATCGGTAGCATCGGGATCAGCATGTGCACAAATTTCATCGAAGTCATCTGTGTTCGTTGCGTTAATCTCTGTCTGCCAAGTTTGACCGGCGTTTATTGAACGTCGAACATATATATCATAAGATTTTTTATATAGCAGTGTATCGCCAGGGGATTCGGGGTCTTCTTCTTTATAGATATTACCTTTGGGATAAACGGCGTAAATGACATCAGGGTTTTCGGTGGACGTTGCCATTGCGGGGAAAAAACTTTGCCATGCGCGATCACCATGACCATAAGAAAAACGCCAGGTATTCTGCATACTTGTTACAAAAGATACGCTCCAAACTGCTGATTCTGATGCCGGATCTGCACAATAAAGATGATAAAATCCACAATATTCATTTACTGTTGGCATAATATAGCCCGACTCTTCAGATTCAGGAATAACCAAACACATAAAGTGAACACCACCATTTGCATCAACAACCACGTCATTATCATATCCGATAAATAGACCCGGGTAATTTAAAGTATCAAGAATTGCATCTTCAGAACCTGTAAGCTCATCAACGATCACGGTATCTGTACCATTAACAACTTCAAATTGTTGTGAAGGAAGATAAACGTCAAAAATATTATCATCAAAAATATGGTCCTCAACATAATAATAAGGGACATCATCATCAAAAGATGTTTCACTCCATGTTGCACCATAATCAGTTGTTTTACGGAATTTAAAGGTGTGATATGCGTTATCCTCAACCATAGTATCAATCCCCGTATGCCAGTACGCAACATTTGCAATATAGCCTGTACCATTATCTGCAATTGAGATCATAGCATCTGAGGTGGTTGAGCCGTCTGCAGTACCTTCTTCAAAATAGGTCAAAGCATCAAGGATTTTCACAGGTTCCTGAAAGGTAATAGCTCCGGTCGTGATATCATTTGAGCGGAATAAGTACATGTTATGACTACTAATTGTTCCTGTAACGTCAAATTCGCGCCACGTGGTAAATGTCATATTTAAATGTCCGGTTCCGCCGTCTTCTTCACAATAGTCCGGGCAACCCATCCACATAGCTTCCGGGTTTGTTGTTACATTACCAATAACCTGGGGTGGGGACAAATAGGGAAAACCATATGGCAGTAGTGTTTCATCTACAGAAAATAATGGAAGTGCGTCATTTTCAACTCCACTTTCCAAGCCGGTGTATTCAGTCCACGCGATCATAAGACTGTTTCCAGCACCAATGGCAGAAGGATATCTTGCTGCCAATTCACCGGGAGATGTTGCGTTTACATTACTTTGATTTGACCATGTTACACCATCGTTCAGACTGTATGCCATTCCAACAACACCAGAAGATGCTTCAATACCGGCCCACTGGCGATAAGCCATAACAAATGTGTTTCCATTATGAGAGACAGGATTAGTAACGCCGGAGACAAGTCCAAAACCATTTTTACTTGAATCGATCAATACAGCCGCAAATGCCGGATCATAAGCTGATGCGGATTTCGCGGTAGCTTTTGATAACTGTTCACTATAGATCTCTCTACCTGTTTCTTTTACAATTCGCTCTACTTTACCTTTGTAGTTTAACGGTAATATTTCCGTTTGAACTGCAAAAACTGAGCTAAGTAACAACACCGCCACAAGTGTTGCGATAACAATGCGTTTCATAACAACCTCCAAATTGTTTTAATCAACGTATAAGCTTGATGTTTCTTTTTCTGTTTTCAATACAATGGTCGAATCAGTGTTTTTCACGTTATCGATCAAATTCATGCTATCCAATAATTTTTCAAGATCCTCTGTACCTGAAGTACGGACTTTAGCCATAATAGAGCCCTTACCGGCGATATAGTGGATTTCTTGTATTTTGTCAAATCCCGCAAGTACCTTTCCGGTATCTCGCATTTTTGTTAGGTCATAAAGAGAGATCAACACGATTGCCAGAAGGTTCAACCCCAATATAGCCGGTTCTAATCTTGCTTCATACGCCTTAACTATCCCTGCTTTTTCAAGCTTTTTTACACGCTCATAAATCGCAGAAGCTGTCATTCCCATATGTCGTGCTATCTCTGCATTTGATGTTCTTGCATTATCCTGCAAGATCTTCAAAATAATCCTGTCTTTTTGGTCTAACATTTTGTTATTCTCCAGTTAAAGTTAAAATTACATGATAAATTGCAGGTCAACAAGAAAAAAAACGAATAATTTTGAAATATATAAGTTTAAATAAAGAGTTTATTGATGATTTATTGCTACAGCATTAGTATATATATCCCAAAAGATAAAATATCTAGGGTGAACCCTATAAAAATACTACGAAATCTGCTTCTATATCGCCATGTCTGATATATTGTGATCAAAGGCGGGCTGAAGAGTGCTTTTCTCGGTTGTTGATGGTTGAAACCATAAGAAGAATTTAATAAATCATGTCATCGCGTACTTGATCCGGGATTTCATTTATTGATCACTCCAACTTATTTGGGAATCTCCCATTATTCAGATCCCGGATAAACTTGCCACCGGTCCCCGATCGTTCGGGGTTCCGGGATAACACAAGGGAGGGGATCGAGAGCTGATGGTTGAAAATAAAGTCGATTTGTCTAGCCGTCTGGTGAATTCTTGAATCTTGCCTTTTGGATCTTCATCTTTGTACTTTGTACTTGAATAAAAAAACCCTCCGCGAAGGAGGGTTTTTTTATTATGTCTTAAGTATTCGACTTAGATACCAATTCCGAGACAGATTAGATTTTCTGTTCCGAGGAATTGTCCTGGACGAAATACATAATCTACAGAAATCTTAGTTGTGCTTACATCAAATTTAACACCTGCACCGAGGGTTAAACCATAAACGCTATAACCAAGATCTGCACCGGCTGCATTCAACTGAAATGCATAGCCTGCGCGTACAAATCCGATACCGGCAAAGTTAAGTTCAGTACCCACTTTGAGGTAATCGGTTTCGGCATTACTATTCTGATAAACTGCGCTGACCAGAATCATGTCTGTAGGCTTATATGTCAAGCCCATTTCCATGCTTGCCGGTAGCTGATCCGAAGAGGTGAGAACATTGAAGAAATCATCATATGTTTCATCTTCTTCTCTTGCAGAGAACAACATTGCGGTTCCATCATATTCCATGTTGGTACCAATATTGCGAATGGCAAGACCAAGTCCCAAACCTTCCACATCCATTAGGTTTTGATACTGTAAACCAAAATCGAAAGCAAAAGCCGTACCGCTTGCACGGGGGATGCTTTCATAGATTAGTTTAGCATTCAAACCAATGCTAATGCGGTCGGTTAATTCTCTAGCATAGGATGCGCCAAGCACCGAAAATGTCGGTGAGAAGGTAGCACCGGTACCGTCCATATCATGAACGGTCGTAATGGCGATTTCCCCC
Source organism: uncultured bacterium (assembly GCA_964438445.1). GTDB lineage: Bacteria > Fidelibacterota > Fidelibacteria > Fidelibacterales > Fidelibacteraceae > M50B103. The sequence goes on from CAYTLV010000001.1 coordinate 56,753, forward strand.
ATTGCGAGAGATTTCATACTGACAGCCAACACGCCATTTGATCCTGTATTAAATGCAAGAGCAAAATAGTTTGTTGAAATGTCTGCTATAATCTTTGCCGAGGAGAACATACCGTCCACCCGGCCCTTAACATCGCTCAGACCTGCAGGATTCCAGAATATTGCATCTACACCGGCTGTGTAAGCAATATCAGATCCGCCCATACCCAGCGAGCGTCCGCCAACGGGGATCTGGACCTGAACACCGGCTGTTGTGCCGGTTCGGTCAATATCTCCCGCAAAGGCAACACCCACAAACAGGGCTGCGATCAGGATAAGCGACATGAATTTATTTAAAAGTTTCATCATAACACTCCTTTAATATCGTTATGGTTTCATGCGGCATCAATAATATTCCAGAATTTGTTTCTTCTGAACGATCATGACTTTCAAGATCTTCTGTACACCTGTTACACCATCAATTACTACATCAGGCATATCGATATGCGCAATGTACATACCACTACCAACAGGGATGTCTGACTCATTGGCCAAAGTCCACTTTTCGAACTGACCACTCACGTGCTCAATTGTTTTAACCAATACACCAGCAAGATTGAATATCTTGATGGTTGCCGTTGTCGGCAGGTGTGTAAAGGTTACATACTGATCATAAGGCGTCGTTGCCAGTTCGTTGTATGCGTAGTATGGATTCGGGAATACATTGATCTTATCAAGTGCAAGTGTCATCAATGAATCGCTTGTTTCCGGAGCATAATCAGCAGTTGAGAATGCAAATACATCTTGGTTGGCAACATTTACATTAGAAGCAAAAATTTCTATTTCAAATTCTTCTTCTACATAATACCAGCCACCTCTGTCAACTGGTGAAATATTATACAACACAGGCCAAGCAAAGCAATCGTCTGAACTGCCTCCCGGCAAATAATCGGTATATGTTGCATCATAATCATCATTGAGAAAGTAAATATACTCATATCCACCTGCAGCAGCATAAATTGAATCCACAGGATTATATCCCATATCCCAAATATTATTTTGGCCGGGAGTTCCTGTGTCTTCCAAAAATGCTATTTTCAGTCTGCGTGGAGGAATGCTTTCAGTATCATAAGCTGCTATTGGAATGTCTGCCAGAGAAGTACCCCAGTTACCCCAACCGTCAATGCTAACAGCCTTAGACCATCTATCTGGACTCGAAAGCTTACTATTTGCCATTTTTTCCGCCATTGTAGCTACACTACCCTTGACAGTATCTCCGGCAAAATACAGTTTCACATCCATGTAGTCTAAACCTGATGTTAATGTAGTTCCAAGATGTTGATTTCCATTACCTAAACCACCCCAGAGACCAATCCATCCTTTATCTCTACCTGAAATCCAACGACCACCGTCAAAATCCCAACCAGCAAGATAAGCATCATCGTAACTGGCATAAGCGGGACCATAATTTGTGCTGTAGAAATCGCCGTGTTTGTTTGGATTGATACCCACAGGTGGACCTGAAACTCTGATACCTAAACCATCAACGAGAGTTGTTGCTTCAAGATCTTCCAAAGTTCCAAGAACTTTTTGACCTGTTACAGCAACCGTATCAAGATCAAGATCGGTCAATGCCCATTGTGTTTCCGAACTATCAGTATTGAAAACAAAACTGATCTCATAATCGTGACCTGTTACAGCCACGGGATCAATCACAACGAGTTGGATCTGACCATCGCTAATACCTACTGTATGCGTTGTTGGAATCGCCATATCAGGAGCAACTGTAGCTGTACCCGGTAGTGATTCTTGAAGTGTAGCTGCCAATGCAATCAAAGAAGATTCTTGAGCTTGTTCAGACAAGCGTCCGGGGTCTAAATTTTGATTGTATGCAGTTACGGCAAAATAATAAGTTTTACCTTCATACAGAGGTTTTCCATCAATATAATCCCAATCTATGGTTAAGAAACGTTCAATTCCCGAATCAGAGCCATAAACGATCGGAACGCTTACGGGGCTACCTTCATATTCATCGGGGGTGCGTGTTTCGTAAATCATTCTAATACCATTAACGATATCAAAAGTTGCAAGTCGAATAGCTTGATCTTTCGTTGCAGTAGCATGAGGTAACTGATAAACGTTATATCCTTCAAATACATATCCGGATACTACAGTTTCTTCGACCTGAGCTACACTTTCCTGGTCTGATCCCCATTCAAGAATAAGAGTATTTTCTTGAGGACGAACCGTAACATTCGGTGAAGCCGGAGGTTTCGGAACTTCAAGGAACAAACCATTAAACAAGGTCTGTGCTACAGCATCCGTAAGTTTAAGGTCTGCGACTGAACCGATATTGTCTGCACCTAAACCACCAAGAATAGCCACAACGACTTCTTGTGATTCGCCCGGGGCGAAAGTAAATGGACCGGATGACAAACACATGCGGCGGTCACCGGGTGTAAAGTAGCTTTCTGTACCATCAACTTCGAGTGCTCCGGGAATAGTAGGATCTCCATAAAGCGGAAACTTTGTTGTTGCTGCACCGGCTACGTTACCAAGAGTCCAAGGAGAAGGAGCATCCACGTCTTCAGTCGGTTTGAAACCCCTGAGCAGGTTATAGAACTCAAGAGTACCGACATAGTCGCCAAGTTCCGGATCTTCAATAGCGGAACCCGCTGCAAACCAACCGAATGAAGTCATAGGAAGGTTTTCGTGATCCAAAACATATTCGAGTCCACTAATAGCAGTGTCGCCGACACTGGCTATCATAGGGCCCTGGAAAAAGTCATAACCGAAAGCGGGGGGTGCGAGGCCAAAGACATCGTAATCGGCATCGGTAGCTTCACCATTGTAGGAATAGCCCATACTTAATGTCGTGTCACAACCTGCATAGTCATTGGCTGCAGAACCCAGATCGGGGTCAGCCCACATGGATACATATACATCGGTCATGGTGGTATTTGATTTGTTGATCAGTTTGTTGGATCGGAAAATGATCTGTCCCAAACGAACACCGGCCTGATTGTAAGCCCAGAGAGTCGTCTGTAGCTCGACACCAATAGGTTGTGAGCCGTAAAGACTGGTTGTTACGGTTGCGCTATAGTCGTTTACTACATACCACAACACCTGATCTGCCTGAGCGATACCAGGTGTTTCACCGATATCGGGGTCGTAAACACCGTCATCATTAAGATCATAAAATGGAGCACCCCATGCTGTTGGCCATTCTTCCCAATCTAATGCATATTGATCCATTATGTCTTGGGTCATGGCTTCGGTAACACTGCTGGCTGAAGTTTCATTCAGCTCTGCAGCATCCGCGATAAGCATAGCGTGATTCAGGCTTAAATAATCGGTGCGAATACGGTAAACGCGAACGAGTGGGTCCGCAGCACTGGCAATCTCATAAGTTCCATCTTCGTAATTTCCGCCGGTAATAACACGGCCTGGTTGTGTTCCGATATTATAGGTTTGTCCACCAACACGAATTTCTTCGCTTGTGCCGTATTTACCACCCCAAATAAAACCATCCTGATAGATAGCGCCGGCTGTACCGCGAGGATAAATACCTCCGGAACTTCCATTCGGCTGTTGAGCGGTTTTACCATTGTAATAAACCCAGTAACCCCAGTTTGAAATATTCGACATCGTCCGGGTTACCTGGCCGGCTGTCGTTGCCGCTGTTTTCGCTAACGGTTGGCCATCCAATGGCTTGGCCACCAATCCCACAGCGAAGAGTAACGCGACAATGGTTACTATTGTAATTATTTTCTTCATCATTATCTCCTTAACTATACGTTTCATCAATGTTAGAATGATAAGCGAACGCCAAAGGTAATCTGACGGGGATTGCCAAATAGCTCTCTACTAATGCTATCCCAGTAAGCCTGACCATTGACCAAATTAATGGCTGTATACATATCTATATAATCTTGTCCACCATTATTTGCGATCGTAGTTGCTGAGCGAACAGGGTCGGTCAGGAAACCATCGTCTTCCGCGTTTCCGGTGAATTCATATACATTGACAATATTCTTACGGTTAAAGAGGTTGGTAACCATAACAAATACATTGGCGTCCAAAGATCCGATCATAAAGGATTTGTCCAAACGAAGATCGGTAGTGAACTGCCAAGGTGTTGTTGAGGCACCAATAGGTTCCAATGCTATTCTATCACGGGTATCATCCATATAGTCGATACCTGCGGTATAGGGATCAGATTGACCACCGACTTTTACATCAACAAATGTAAAGGGGTGACCACTTGAGAAACCAATCAAAAGGTTAGCGCCCATGTTTTCAAGCAGGAAGCCACCATCGTTATCACCGAAGCGATAATCGAGGTTGATCGATCCAGTATGCATCTGTGAAAAATCCAAAGGATTGATCGTAGACGGCATTTGGGTGTTCATATAAAGAGCACCATGAGCTGCCGTACTGTTAGATGCAGTACCTTCCGCCATAGTTAGAGTATAATTGATACTTCCTGCAAGACGGTTTGTACGGCGCATATTCATACGAACTTCAACACCTTTCTGTGTTGCAAAATCGCCATTTTCAAATCTGTCGTAATAACCCGGAATCGTTGATCCGGACGTAGGAAGCTGTTTAACCACTTCAACCAAGCCTTTTACATTTTTGTAAAACGCTGTCAGGTCTAATGCAGCAAAATCTGTGATCTCGCGACGGAAACCAACTTCGTATGAAGTGGTGCGCAGCGGATCCAAACCAAATCCAACCGGGTTCTGAAAATAGAAACCCTGGCGGACAATATGACGAGCATAAGTATAAGAAGAGAAATATGCTTCGTTCAATCGCGGCATCTGTACAAACTGACCATAATTCAAATAGAAGACAGTTTTATCATCAATTGGGAAAGAGAAACCGATACGAGGACTTAAATTGATAGACGGTGCCTTATTTACCCATGCAGAATCCGCTAACATTGAGGTAGCAGGATCAACAGCCGGGTTGGCCGGGTCAACAAGTTCTCGGTCGTCTGTATCAAAATAATCAAATCTAAGACCGGCATTGATGATAAGATCTTTATATTCGATCTTGTCCATTAAATAAGCTGCAAACTCAGTCGGATGTTTGGGACCATCAATATAGGTACCATCATCATAAACGGTTTGTGTTGTCGTTTTATTGCCAAATGCATCATAGCCATAAGCGTCAACACCTGCGTTTTGGATCCATTGAGCTATTGGAATAGAATCCAAATTACCATACTGAGTATAACCGGAAACCGAACCGGGTTCGCCTGCATAGATCATAGCAGCAGGAGCAACACCGAAGTAGCGAATTGTATATTGTTTAATATCAGCACCTATTTTAAGCTCGTGATGTTTATTGATTTGATTGACATAATCAATATTCAAGCCAACGTAGGTTTGTTCCTGATTCAGGTAAAAGTTTAAAGGTTCGCCATCGCGCTCAACAGGAAAACCATTAACAATATAATTGTATTGAGGTCTGTAGGCGTTACGGTAAGTTACTTCACCACCGGTATATTCGGAAACTGCTGTACTATCCCACCATTTTTTCCAGTCGTTACCAAAATACGGATCATTCAATTCGCGTTGGTAGCGGAAATAACTGGCCTTCACATCAATATATGATGTGTTTGAGAATAGTTTAGTAGCTTTTGCCGATATAAGTGTTGTGGGTGTAGTATAATAATAGGTTCTGTTGTTCATCGTGTTAAGCATAACCGGTGCATTGTATGAACGGTCATATTTTGTCCAGTCGTGCAACACATCAAAACGAAGGCGAATCGGAAGATCAATAGTGACTGATCCGTTAATCGCATAAGTTAAGTCTTTTGAACCTGTAGTAAATCCATCAGGATATACCATATTAACTGTATCAGCATTTGTGTCATCATTCGGATTGTTGTTGATCATATTCAGAAATTCGAACCCTTCGCTGAAACGAACTTCGGAATCCAGTTGTTGGTCATACTGTCCGGCAACAAAAAATTTAACTTTTTTGCCGATCGGGCCACCAAGAGTGGCGATCATGGAATTATGTCCATAATTATAAGTTCCAAGAACTTTTTGTCCGAGAGTTGGATCACGGAAACCGTCTGTACGGCCTTCAAATGATCCTGTTAATTTTGAGCTACCACTTTTGAGCTCAGTTTTCACGATACCTGCATTTGCATTTCCCATATCAGCGGTATAACCGCCGGCAAATACTTGAATTTCTTCAATAGCATCATGAATGATCGTCATTACGTTATTATTATTGGTCGGCAATGATGTTGACACACCACCTACTAAAAACTTAACTTCGTGAGGACGACCACCACGGATATGAACTTGTCCATCCTGGAGGACCACTCCAGCCATGCCAGCAATAATGTTCGCAACACCGCGAACAGGTACATTTTCAAGTTCATCTGATGTTGTCATGGAAACAGAGGATGTCACAGATTTTTCGAACAATTTACGTTCTGCCACAACGGTCACTTCCTGACCCGCGATAACAGATCCTTCAAGTTCAAAATTCAACTCGGTCGTAACACTTGAAAGAACACGAACTTTTTGGATCGTGAGTTTCTTATGTGAAATGATCGATGCTGAAACATCATAGGCTCCAACCGGGACGTTCAAGATAATAAACGAACCGTCAGCATTCGCTGCCGCTCCGAGAACCGTTCCTTCTAGAAGAACATTGGCTCCCGCTAGGGGTTCATTTGTCTTGCCGTCCGTGACTACTCCCACAATCTTACCTGTAGCCTGCGCGAAAACGCACATAGGTAAAATCATAAGAATAGCTAATACGGCTACAACAAGCTTCTTCAT
>CAYTLV010000002.1:0-30333 GCA_964438445.1 uncultured bacterium
GGCTCATTTGGTGCCTGCCCTCGAGAGGTGTTTGAGGAGAGAAGCTTCATGCCGGGGAAAACTTCCATAATTTACACAGACCGGACCAATCTCATCAAGGAAAACACCTTATGAGGTCATGAAATGTCGTTTAACTTAATTGTCATTGTGTACCGCAGGTTATGAAGTATCACACCTCAGGCTGGTCACTTCTATCGTTGAAGAAATACATGAAGAATGGATGGCTGGGAGAAAATACCTCAGCATCCCGGAACAAGATGATAGCGCTGAAATACCAATTTACAGAAAAGAAGTTGCTTAACCGAAATGTCTGTTAACTTAAAGCGCAAATACTCCAGAGGGTATTAAATCATCACATACATGGAGCAATCTGAGGAGTGGCTAACGGGCAAACAGTGTCTTGATATGACACTATTGAAAAATCTCGATCAGAGACAAGAAAAAGAACTAGGACAGGATGCGGCATAAACTCAAATCACAGCACTTTTAGAACTTGATCAAATTGTGGAAATATTGTGATAATATATAAGAAATCATTACTACTACAGCAAATTAATAGTATCTGTCGTAGTATTGATACATTCACGGATAAAGAGAAGATTTGTTCAACAGTTGCGGATGTTATTCACACAGAATTGGGATATGATCATGTTGCTTTGTATCTTGTGGATTATCAGAATAATACAATTATTTTAAGTTCTATTGCTGGAATTTACAAGGGTTTGGTGCCATTAAATCAACGGTTAAAAATGAATCAAGGTATTGTTGGATTTGTAGTTCAAAATAGAAAAACAGTACTTTCTAATGATGTAACTACTAATCACCATTTTTTAAATATCACACCAGATATTATCCCAACAAAATCCGAATTGTGTGTACCAGTAAGCATAAAAGATAAAATCATTGGTGTAATTAATATCGAGAGTACTGAGGTAATGGAATTCTCAGAGGATGATCTGAATTCATTAGAAGTGCTAGCAAACCGAATCGGCGTTGCAATACATAATTCTAGACTTTATTCCGAGATGGAGAAGAAAACCCAGCAGTTATATGATATTGTTTCTTCAATGGGCCAAGCAATTGTACTAATTAATGATACATGTCATGTTGAATGGGTGAATGCTACCTATGTGAAGTGGATGAAAGGGAGCAAATCTATTTTGGGTGAAAAGTGTTATAGAATATTCGGAAATGATAGTTACTGTGATGAATGTGAGATATTGAATGTATTTCAAACAGGCAAAATTTATCGTAACAAAATTGTCACTGAAAAAAAAATACATTATTCTATAGTTTGTGCTCCGGTAAGAGATGAATTAGGAGACATCAAAAATGTATTATTGGTTTTCGATGATGTGACTCAAAATGCCAATCTTAGAAAAAGTCTTGAGAATACCAAAAAGAGACTTGATAAAAGGAAAAATTTAGCTGTGCAAGAGGAACTCACATCCAGAATCGCACATGAAATTAGAAACCCACTAAATGCAATTTCCACGTCGGTTGGCGTTTTGCAGGACAAGCTGAAAATCGATGGAGATGATGAGAGGCTTTTGAATATTGTTGCTGAAGAAGCTGATCGACTTAATATTATCATTTCTGATTATCTGGATTATTCGGGAACCAGTAAACTCAAGTTTGAGTATCATGATTTATGTAAAACAATCAAGGAAGTTGTATTATTATGTAATTCTGATGAGAGTGCTAATAGAGCAATAAAGATTGAGTTGTGTTTTGATGACGATATTCCCAAACTGAAATATGATCGTGATTCCATTAAACAGGTACTCTGGAACATAATTATTAACGCATTGCAATCAATTGCAACAAAAGGGTTAATAAAAATAGTATTACAACGAAAAATAAACTTAGTTATAATATCTATTATGGATAATGGAAGGGGAATTGGCAAGAAACATCTTCAGAGTATATTCAAGAAGTCATATTCCTCAAAAAGAAAAGGATCAGGACTTGGTTTGTCGATTGTAAAAAGAATTATTGATCAACATGAATGGGTAATAAAAGTTGATAGTGAACTTAATGTCGGGACGTGTTTTACGATTGAAGCACCTATAGATGATTGAGGTGAATATGTCAAAAATACTTGTTATTGATGATCATAAAAACAGCCTAATTGCGTTGGGTATTATCTTAAAGAATGAGGGATTTAGTGTTGTAGAGGCCGAAAGTGGAATCCTAGCGATTGAAACATTAAAAAAACAAAAATTTGATCTTGTTATCACCGACTTGAAAATGGATGAAGTTGATGGACTAGATATTATTGATTTTGTAAAAAAATCAAATTTAACAACAGAGATAATCGTAATTACGGCTTATGCAACTATTCAGACTGCTGTTAGGGCCATTAAACTTGGTGCTTACGATTATATTTCAAAGCCTCTACGGAAGCAAGAAATCGTCCATACCGTTAATAAAGCACTTGAAAAGAGACATCTGGTAGAAGAGATAAATTTATTAGAAAAGCAAGTCAAAAGGGAGAACGCACAAAATATTATTGTTGGCAAAAGTCAGCCAATGATACAAGTCATGAAATTAGTAAAGGTAGTCTCACGTTTAGATATACCGGTATTAATATTAGGAGAAAGCGGGACGGGGAAAGAATTAATTGCCGACACTATTTACCGACAAAGTAATAGGAGAGAAAAACCATTTATAGCTATTAATTGTGGTGCATTGCCGGAAAATTTAATTGAAAGTGAGTTATTTGGGCATTTGAAAGGATCGTTTACAGGTGCCCATACGAATAAAAGGGGTCTTTTCAAGGTGGCTGATGGGGGCACTTTGTTTTTGGATGAAATAGGGACAATGTCTTTAGATGTGCAGATAAAATTACTTCGCACGCTTGAAAGTGGTGAAATCAAACCGGTTGGTAGTGATCAAACTATAAATGTGAACACAAGACTTATCCTTGCAACAAATAGTGATCTAGATAAAATGGTGGAAAGCAAAAAGTTTCGTAGTGACCTTTTTTTTCGCATCAACATATTTCCAATTAAATTACCATCGTTACATGAAAGAATTTCTGATATTCGTTTATTGGCGAATTATTTTTTGGATAAATTTTCCGAAAAATATTCGAAGGATATAAAGAATATTTCTGAATCGGTATTAACAAAATTAGATCATTACAAATGGCCAGGGAATATTCGTGAGTTAGAAAATGTTATCGAACGTGCTGTAATCATTGCAAAATATGATACTATTTCGGATGCGGATATTCCGATTGAGATTTGTGGAATTAACGAGACGGAAATACATCCAGTCAAAATAAAAAATGATGGCAGCTTATCAGAGATTGAAAAAGAGGTAATACGAAATAAACTTCGTAACAATCATTGGAATAAGGTAAAGACAGCTCGCGATCTGGGAATCAGTACAACAACACTCTGGCGAAAAATTAAAAGATACAAAATAGTTTAGTAACCGCCACAGATTGGACACCAGATCCGGTTCTTGGATGTAATCCTAATTGTTTACTACACCTCCAGCTCCTTTGTTAACTGAATGCAATATGACCAGACCTTCCCCCAAAATACTGTACCACAGTAAAAGTTAGTGAACGGATTAAATTAGTCGTTCCTGTTAAACCTTGTTTCATGCAGCCTGCAATTGGACAGCTTTGTAGCCAGAGTCAATATTTCTAATAATTTGCCATAATTGAGCAGTTTTAGTGTGAATAAAATTGGGCACAAAAAGGATAGCTCGTAGAACTTTCCTAAAATTGAAGCCACAACCGGCTAATATGGCATTTATCCGGTCACCCTCTTCTCCTCTCCCGCCGCCGTTGGCCGGGTTCAGGAAATTCAGGTCTAATCCATTGTCTGTTTTCAAATAACCGATTACCGGCTCAATGACATTCCTGCGGTTTAGCCATTTCTTTAAATTCCGAGAGATTTTCTTCGATAGTGTAAAATCTTTTCTGAAACAATGGATTAACCCTTAGTGAAAAAGGGTTCAGGGTTCTCAAATTAAAAGAACCACCTAATAAAAGGAGAACCCTGCAATGAACCCAATGCCTAAAGCTAAACTAATGGAAGAGATCCTGGAAGAAGTAATTGAACATGGAACTGAAGAAATCCTGCCGGTAATGCAGATATTATTGAACTTTGCCATGAAGCAGGAACACAGCCAGTATCTCAAGGCAGAGCCATGGTTGATTGGGAGGATCGGAACTCGACGATGCTGAGCTTTATTGATCCCGGGAAATCCGTGCAAAATGCTTTTGTAGAAAGCATAAATGGACGACTCAAGGATGAGTGCTTGAATGAAACCTACTTTTTAAGTTTGATGGATGCGAGAATGAAAATAGAAAACTGGAGACTTGATTACAATTCAGAGAGGCTTCACAGCTCATTGAATGATTTATCTCCCAGGGCATTCACAGAAGAGTGGGCACAAAGACGGAAAATGCTAACTTCTGAAGTGGCTTAGTGTCAGGGGAAAAGTCAGTAGCATTACAAAATGAAATGTAGATAGGCTGAATCATATCATAATGAAATGCTTATGGCTCTTCAATTTCAAATATTTTCACGTAGCTTTATCTCTCTTCGCAGAATACCATGGGTTCACTCGTAGATGAATTCAAGCGATCCGCTACGGCGTGATGTCGCCTTTCATGCCAGGAGAGGATACCCGCAGAGCCTGTGGGGGCGTAGCAGACAAGCGAAGCCCTAAGGATGAAGCCTGGTAATGGATGGGGCCCCGGGTTTACCCAAGGGGGCTCCATTATAATGCGGATATTCTTTCTTCTTCTTGAAGTTTAAATATGGTTTTTAGATCATGGTGATGGCAGCTTCTTTCTTCTTATGAAGTTCAAATATGGCTTTACGATTATCGTGATGGCATCTTATTTGCCATATCACAAGCATTGCTATACCACAAGAAATGCCATACCACAAGTGTCAATTAGATAATAAATGAGGTCAGTGTGGAAGAAAAAGGTAAACTCATGATAGTTGAGGACGAACCAAGATTCGCTGAATCATTAGCTATCGGATTGAGGGAATCAGGGTATTTACCATATGTTGTCCATGATGGTATTGATGGTTTAAAAATGTTAAGGGACCAAGAGTTCAATTTTATCATTTGTGATATCAATATGCCTGTGATGGATGGATGGGAGTTTGCCTGCAAGGCAAAAGCGTATTCAACGGCACGTTTTATTTTTATGACAGCAGACCCTTATACAATCAAAGCAAAAGAGTTAAAAAATTATCCCTTATTGATTAAGCCAATAAAAATAAAAATGATTTTACAATTATTAAGTGACGAAACGACTTCTAAACCAAGCTAGAATAACAAAGAGGAGGAACCGTAACATGAAAGCGTTATTATTGAGACTAGTGATCGTTTGCACTGTGCTTGCGATACCGATGTTTGGGCAAGCATTGCCCGATGCATCGGTAGTCGACCCAACAGGGGATGCTAGCGAAGCGTGGATTGATTATTCGAAGTGCTACTTCGTCCAACAAGGGGACAGTCTATTTATTGGAATTACAATGGACGGATTATTGAGTGAAAGAATTCCCGGGTATAGCACTAATACCTTTTTCACTGATATAGACGATAATTCTAGTACGGGACAGGGAGGTTCAAGGGTTGGCTCAGATAATAATTTCACGTTTGTCGATCTTGGAGATGGGACATGGTGGGGCAATTTCTATGTCAATTATGATAGTGATCCAGCTTTCAATGGTTTTAAAAACCATGTTGTTCTTCCTGTCACAATCCATACTGATGGGAAAACGATGTATACCAAAATTTCATTAGTTGGTACCGGTTGGGAAGAACTTATCTATGATTTGAACGGATGGTATAAAGATGGTTCTACATGGCATCAGGTGCCACATCTTCCCGGAGATATGATGGATGATCTTGGATTGTGTGAGATTGATATCAGTGCAGTTACCGCACTTGTTGAAAAAGTTGGTACTGATTGTATTGTGAAGGTACCGGAACCTTATTCAACAACCGCCGATACTAAAGATATTATTGGTGTTGTTGATGAAATGGTGGCTATCACGCGTACTGAGATTGGAACCATTGCAGACAATACCAGGAAATATGCAGTAGGCTATGAGAATTTTGCAGACTATGCACATCCAATTTATTATTCCAGTTCGCGCCCCAATCAGTTTGGTAGCAGGATACCCGGCCAATACTGGGTAGATGAACCAAATTGGTTTGCTATGCTTGACGGAGCTGTCAATTTAACACTTAATGAATTAAGTGCGGGACTACGTGAAATATTCTTGATGAATTCTTATGCTCGTCCCATTCCCGGCTCAAATGAAGGCTGGTATTGCACCGCGGATGACAGCATAAACGGTTTTAAATGGGCTTTTCAGCATAAGTCTACGATGAAGGCATTAATGGGGACCGCATTTGAAAATTGCTATGTATTTCATATCGCTGATGGCATGACAGATGGAGAAGCAAAAACCGCCATATTAGCCAAGAAGGCAGAGCTCATTACTGCATATGAAAGTTATACTGGTATCGCTGAGGATCTAACACCTGAGATTATGACCGGTTTACTCCTTTCGTTGACGGATGATTTGAGTTGGACTACTGTTTTGTTTGAAGAAATTATTCCGACTGATTTCGATACGGCAGATTCTACAAACACATTTGTCCAAGTAGTAAATAACTATATACGTCATGAAGATTTTGCGATTAGAAGCTCTGATGACTTTCTTACACAGGCTCACCATGCCTGGTATGGTTTAATTACTGCTATTCAAACCGCTGCAATTGAACTGGCATCGGGCGAAGATCTATATACCGTTTTAGCGGCAATAACGGATTTTCCAATTGATACTGAAATCTATAATGATGTTAAGGCTCTTCTTTCTCCTGAGGATCCCTACACTATTGATGATACAGTACCATATGTGTGGAATGATATAAGTACGGTTGGGACAGAAATACCGCGAGCAGATTACTTTTCTCAGTGGACAGCACCGGATGTTGATGATGGATGTGCTGGACCAATAGGAATGGGAATTAGTTTTGAGTTTTATGATGCAGTTTTCGATAGCATCTATATTGGGATAAATGGTATATGTTCGTTTACTGATCCTGTTGACTGGATTACATCGGGTTCGTATGGATCTACGATTCCCGGAATGGGTTGGGACAATATTTTGTGTCCGTTAGCCTGCGATATAATGGGGGATAGAGCCTATTCATCCGCTCCTTATAACACTGCGACAGGTACGATTTATTACTACTATGATTCAGTAGGTGATAATTTTACCATTCAGTATCATAATATGACCGAGCATCATTATGTAGTTGATGAAGCTTGTCCAGATACAACTTTGCAATTTCAAGTTGTATTGAATGCCAGCGATGGCTCTATCACCTATTATTACAAAGATTTAGGTATAGCGCCAGAACCAGTTGCAAAAAGAGCGACAGTAGGTATTCAACCCGGAAAAGACTCTTTTTTGGGTAAGCAATATTATGGAGGTAACTCTCCTGTTGATGGCTATCCTGTGAATGGATCAGCCATCAAATTTTCTCTTCCGACTGTTGGTGTAGAAGGCGAGGATTTCTTGGCTCTGCCAAAAGAACCCTCATTGGCACAAAATTACCCAAATCCGTTCAATCCTACCACTATCATATCATTTAAAATTCCAAATCGTTCGAATGTCAGTTTGGTAATATATGATATACTTGGTCAAACAGTTGCTACTCTGCTGGATAATCAGGTAGTTGAACGTGGATTTCATGAGTTCCAATGGAATGCTTCTGGTCAATCTTCCGGTATGTATCTCTATCAATTGAAGATAGATGGACATAGCGCCGTTAAGAAGTGTCTTTATCTAAAATAGACAGTTGAGCAAAGTCGGGTGGATGCAAATCCACCCGACACCCAACCTTCAAATTGATTGCGATGAACGTTAGTAAGGATGGAGTAAGCCATGTACAGTAGGCGGGTGAGCAATAGACTATTGATATTAAGTTGTCTATGCATTCTGTTTGACATTTTGGGAACACAAGTATTATCGCAAACTATTAATGATCCCGTTGGTGATATTCCTGTAGGCGACCCAGATTATCTGGATATTAAAAAAATAAAATTCCAACAAGCTGGAGATAAAATTAACATAGATTTCTATCCCAATAATACTATTCCTGAAGGAAATCAAGTAGGGATTAATGAACCGACAGTCTTTGAAGTATATATGGATATCGATAATGATTATGATACTGGAGTTCAAATAGAAAATATTGGAGTCGATTATAAAATTAGAGTCGATTTGAATGGTTGGAATGGGAAATCGTGGATAGATGGCAATGTGTACTGGAATTTTGATGATTATGGATCTCCACAGGAACAAGATGGTTTTTTTGTATATGCTGAAAATTTGATAAGTTGGAGATTCCGATGGGAGTTCTCACTGGTTAGTCTCAATTTTTCTGAGATCCGGTGGTTCGCGAAGATATCATATAATAGTCATTTATGTGATCAAATACCGGATACAGGACACGGGTTGTTAACGATCGATACAAGCGTAGTGGCAAATATTGATACTGTTTCAGGAGAATTTATTGAGTTTATATATCCCACAAGTTTTCAAGATATCCTTGATGAATATGAAGTTGTTGATGCTGTGGATGCAGGAGCAGTAGTAGAAGGACAGGTTTGTGGTACACAATTCAGTGATATTTTAACCATTCAATTCAATCCATGGTTACAGGGTGTAGCTTATTGTGGCAATCCGGTAATGATGGGTTCTTGGGCTTGGAATGGTCCACCCTGGTTCGTGGTGTTACACGAATTAGGGCATAATTTTACATTGGCTTCGGTTCGTTTTAGGGCGCTATATCCTGCGCGCGGGTATATTTCAATGGGGGGGGATGATTGGAATTTCGGGATGAATTTTGTCGAAGCCTGGGCTACGATGGTCGGGCTTTATGCAATGCATGACCTGTTTGCAGTTGATAGTTCATCGCAACTCGGGAATACATGCAAATTGGATTTGGAGAGAGTGTTTGATCAAACTAAAGCATCCTATATACAGAAATTAAATAATTACGAGCAAGATCCGGATTGCAGTATACTATATCCTGATCTGCTTGATGGCATATTCCTGACTTTAGCGGATAGCCATGGATATGAGATAATACCCAAGTTTTTTAAAATTCTGCAACCACCCGATGAACAATGGGATTTACTTGAGAACATTAATGTTGACACTGACTATGAATGGTCAAAGACGATATCAATGACCGTTACCTGTTGTGCGTTTAGTAATGCTGCGGGCGTAGATCTCAGAGACGAATTTAGAAGCAGATGGGATTTCCATATCTCTGATTCATTATATGCGGAAATAGAATACGAAATCCAAAGTATAATTGTTGGAATTGAAGATTATGATTATGAATCCCCAGACGGTGATTTTCACGTAATTGCCAATTATCCCAATCCCTTTAATTCGACTACAACAATTCAATATCAATTGAAAAATACTTCGGAAGTGAATATAAAATTATTTGATTTGGCCGGTAAGCTTATAACTGAGATAAACGAGGGAATAAAAGTACCCGGATTTTATTCTTTTAGATGGAAGGCCAGTGATATCTCCAGCGGCATTTACTTCTGTTTAATAGAGACAAACTATGGTTCTGATAGAATAAAAATGATTTTGCTGAAATAATGCAGCAGGAATAAATGTATTCAGTAGGCAGGATAAATTTTGAATGGAGGCCGAAACTGATAAATTTGAAGCGAATATATAGTCCAATATTTCTGTTTATGTTGGTTGTCACTGCCAATATAACGTTGGCGGGAACCACTGGTAAAATCGTAGGTACAGTCATTGAAAGAAATACGAGTGATCCATTAATTGGTCTTAATATTGTATTAGAAAACACTAATTTGGGCGGAATTACTGATAATGAAGGCTACTATTCTATTATAAATGTACCTACTGGCGTTTATTCAATGCAATTCTCATATATTGGATTTCACACAGTAACGGTAAAAAATGTCAACGTAATTCAGGATTTGGTAACTGAGATAAATATTGACATGGAATCTCAAGTGATTGATTTGGGAAAGGCTGTTGTGGTGGTTGCACAACGTCCCTTGATTCATAAAGACGTTTCAGCTTCTATGACAATCATATCTTCTGACGAATTTACGAATCTTCCAGTTGAATCTGTGAGTGCAGTCATTAACAATTCAGCAGGGGTTGCCAGTGGTGGTTATATGCGAGGTAGTCGTTGGACTGAAGTGAGTTATATCGTTGATGGAATTTCTTTGACAAATCCCATTAGCGGTGGCATGCTGACAGATATCAGCAAAAATGCTGTTGAAGAAATTGTTCTGCAAACTGGTGGATTTTCTGCCGAATATGGTAACGCGATGGGCGGTGTTGTAAACGTTGTTACAAAAGAAGGTGGTACGGAATATGAAGGGAAATTCAGTTATCAAACGGATAACTCTAATCAGTTTGGTAAGAATCAGAATATTTATGATTTTACAATGGGCGGTCCTTTTTTCAGCAATAACCATCTCTTTATAACTGCTTACTTAAATACTTCTGATATGACGAGCCCTGGTCGAAAAGTCATAGCTCCTGATGGTACTAATCTGGGGAGACATCCACATGAAGGGCAGCAAGAATACCGAACTAGTATAAAATTTACCCTACCTATTACTCCATCTATGAAATTGAAGGTAATTGGGTCGCTAAATAGAACTCAGCGCCTTAATTATAATCTATTCTGGAGATTTGGTGAAGATGAAAATCAATTAGATAGATTAGGTGCCCGGCTAAATAAAACCAAATACAGTGTCGTGATACTGGATCATACGATTAGCCCAAAAACATTCTATACACTTAAAGGCGGATTCACCGATTGGCATACCATTAACGGACAGAGAGATCGGGCAGAATGGTCAGGTAATAGTATAGGGCCTAATAGCGGTATATTAAAAGATTTTAAATTTCGTGAACCATTTTTGGATACTGATTATCATCTGTCTGGAGATACTACAACATATTCTAAATGGCGACTACGAGATAGCCAGGGCCTGGATGATGTGTATTCGAGGATATCATCAAGTGCGCTATCAGAATCTAATCCGTATGGCATAACCGGTGGTATCCAGAACACAATGGATGCTGATTATTTCAATAGCTTTATTTTTAGTGGAGATAACGACTGGTATGAGGAGAATCGTGATCTTTGCTATACCTTAAAATTCGATCTAACCAGTCAGCTTCATAAGAGTCATGAGATAAAAACCGGTTTTGAAGTAAAACAGCATAATATCAACCGTTTCCGAATTGGAGCAATGTCTGCTTATAAGGGTGTTGGTATTACTTATCCCATTATTGATTATTATGAAGAGTCCCCCAGTGATATTGCATTAAATATCCAAGATGTGGACGATCTTGGAGATGGGTACAAGCCACTTGAAGTAGGGACTTACATGAATTATCAATATCATGGCAAGGGTATTTATGCAAATCTGGGTTTACGGTTTGATTATTTTGATGCTTTTACAGAATATCGCGTTGACCCTTTGCAGACTGATCCCTCGAATCCATTTCTGCAAGATCGGAAAACCCCAGATCCAAAATATCAATTGAGTCCTAGATTAGGTATTTCGTTTCCAGTTACTGAACAAACAATGTTTCGCTTTAATTATGGTTACTTCTTTCAAAGACCACCGATGGAGAGAATGTTTGGATATTTATGGTTTGACAGAAACCAGGCAGATGTGAATATGGGTAATCCGGATATAGACCCGCAAAAGACCATCGCATATGAGGTAGGATTATCAACGATTCTGACTAATGATTATGTTCTTGATGCAACGATCTATCAAAAGAATATGTTTTCGCTTGAGGGTTACCGTATCAGAAGATCACCCACACTTGATTGGTTTTTCCAAGCGTATAACGAAGAATATGCTGAATCAAAAGGCGTTGAAATAACATTAAGGAAACAGAGGAGTCGATATATTGCTGGGTCGATGAGTTATTCCTTTGCGATTTCAGATGGAACTTCTTCGGATGTGACACAGATATCTCGTTATCCCTTAACAAGCGTTACGTATGCCAAGCAATTAGGTTATGAGCCTCTTTACCCACAAGACACGATGCCAATGAATTTTGATCAACGTCATACAATTAATGCAAATCTTGATTTTTATGTTCCTATAGGAGCGGGATTAACAGGCTTGAACAGATATGTTTTCTCCGGAATCGGAGGGAGTCTTCTGGCGCAAATCCATTCTGGAAGACCTTATACACCCATTACTTCCTATTTTGTGGATACAACAACTGATCGATTGAATTCTGCACGCTATCCTTGGAGTTATATTGTTAACAGCAAATTGTATAAGGACTTTAAATTATTTAAATATGATATAAAAGTGGTTATTAACGTATATAATGTTTTTGATTTACAGCGATCGTTTTCACTCTATGAGGGCTCTGGTGATCCAGATAGTCCAATGTATAATTTGACATTGGGGGCCTTATCAAGCGACTCATACACCCTAGGTGAAAGTGACTTATACTCAGAATGGTCAGATTCTAATAATGATGGGGTTTTGACACCTGAAGAAAGGTTATGCGCATACCTGTTATTCCAAGAAGATATGCTAAGATTTAAGGATAATTATCCCAATCCGAGAGCTTTCAATATCGGTATAGAAATCATGTTTTAGGGGAAGGAATGTTAGCAGATGAAGTTTAAACAAATGTGCAATTTAGGGAATATAGGATTCAAAGGATTGATAGTTTTGTTTATTTTGGTAACTCAGATTTTCGCATTGCCAAACAGTAAACAAAATCCAGGACTCACAAAACCATCGATCCGAGATTTGCGCCATATTTATGCGAGATATGATTTACCTATAACAAACGATGGTCGTTTTGGTTGGGATCCCGTGGCTCAGGTACCGGGTGGTGGAAGATGGTTGGGAGGCACTAATGAAGGTTATATTTTTGGTGCAGGCGTTTGGGTTGGTGCGATGATAGATAGCGTAAAACAAGTGACGGTTGGATACAATCCGGTAAATATTAAAACCGAGATGGTTCCGGGCGATCTACCCAATGAACCGGGATATACTGATCCAACAGAGATTGTCTATATAAGTACGGATTACCCTAATGCGGCTATACCTCCCTGGCCCAAAGGCTATGATGGGGATGGAATTCCAATCACAGTATCCCAGATGGATTCCTGGTCTCAGAGCAACGATTTAGATCCTTCTCAACAATTTGAGGCCGGTAAACCGCTTGGTGTGCTTTTAACAACAGAGACATACTCATGGAACAGCAGTTTCCGGGACATGTGGGATATTGCATTCATTTCTTATACAGTAGAGAATATAAATCCAGATCAAAAGACTTGGGAAAATGCATATATTGGCTTTGCAATGGATCCGGATATTGGAGACCCGACCAACGATCTAACAGGTTGTTTTCCTGATCTAAATATTGGTTTTGCATATAGCGCCGCTGAATTAACCGGCCTTGAGCTGGATCTTGAGCATCCACCTGGTTATGTTGGCATAAAGTTCCTTGAAGGTCCTTATGTTGATCCCGAAACTGGTGCAGCAAAGATGTCCTCGTTCAGACGTTGGGGTAATGATTTTGCACCCAATAATGACGATATGCGCTACGAATTATTATCTGGTGAAACCTATGATCTGGAAGATTCTTCTCCAGCTGATAAGAGGATATTCCTTTCATCGGGACCATTTGATCTGGCCTATGGTGAATCAACCAGATTTGTCGTAGCAATCTGTTTTGCATGGCCGATGTGGTACTATGATTCATCAGTGAGGGGGCAGCCGGATCGTTATGCAGATTATTTGAAAATAGTCGCTGAAAACGCCCAATACGTTTTTGATAATAACTATCAATTTCCCCAGCCTCCAGCTATACCGAGAATCGAACTTTTCCCATTAGATCAAAAGATTGTTATTAAATGGGATGAGCGGGCGGAAAATACTGTGGAGCGAATTCTGTCATTGCCGGATTTTTCCGATCCGCTGGATTTTGAAGGCTATAAACTGTGGAAAAGTATGACCGGTGCAGAGGGGTCTTTTGAATTATTAGGGCACTGGGATAAAATCAGTTTTGATGATTTGAGTAACCAGATTGGCAGTAATACCGGTTTAACACATAGCTTTGTAGATGCTAACGTGATTAACGGTAAAACCTATTTTTATGCTATGACAGCCTATGATAGAGGTGAATATCAACCTGGTGGGTATGGAGATCCTGAATTTGAAGTTGTTCCACCACTGGAAACCGGGATGGTCTTCGATGTTAATTTAAATGCAGCCGTGCCTAATACACCCCCATCGAACTATAGCGATCCTGTAATGGCAGATTTAGAACTAATCACTGGAAATAGTGAAGAGGTGGATTTTACAATTACACCTGAATATCTATTGAGTGACAGCGTAAAGGACAAGACGTTCCAGATTCGGTTTTCTGAAGTACCAGCTTTTCGCGTCGATAAGGATATAATTGATCAAGGACCTGATATTTTTATTACAGATCAATCAACAGGAGATACGGTTTGTACAACTTGGGATTTTCCAGTTGGTTACCCGGCCAGCACGGTAAAATCAGAATTATTTAATGGTATGAGATTGGATTATACAGGTCCCAATCTTTTAACAAATAAAGTTGACACCGTATTTTTCCCTGAAACAAAAATGAGAGTAGAAATATTGCTTGAAACAGATCATGAGGAATTAATTACTCCACAAACGAGCATCCCCGTGTCTTACCCATACGGTTCATATTTTCTACCACATCTTTATAAGGTTGAGTTCTATGAGTTAAGTGGCTACTTAAGGATATTCGTATACGATCTTGATACTCAGGATACTCTTGAATACGAAATGCGGTCGTTTGGTAATACCTGGTCGATAGCGAGTTATGAAAGGTTGGTAGCTTCCATTGATACGGTAAACGCTGATACAACATGGAGTTGGTACAATGCCCCTTCCGGTTTTAAAAATAAAATATCAGATAGTGCAGCAGGTTTTAAAATTTATATACCGGGTGCATTCATCTTTATCAAAGATCCGCATAGAGAGATCGTAGATGGAGATGAGATGTATATTCAACTATCAGGAGTTCGTGCCCCAATCGCTGGTGAAAAGTACCAATTCACCACAATTGGTAGTCAAGTTGATGATAATGCCGATATAAATATAAAGGTGGTTCCTAACCCATATCTTGTCAGGGCCGCGTGGGATATTGATAACGACTATCAGAAAATTCAATTTATTAATCTTCCTACGGAATGCACGCTGAAGATATATACAGTCGCCGGCGACTTGGTAAAAACAATCCAGCACAATGACCCATATAGTTCAGGCTTTTTTGGCCAAACGGGCGGAACGCTATTTTGGAATCTGATGACCGATAACAATCAAAAAATATCAACTGGAGTTTATGTGTTTTATCTTGATTCTCCTTTTGGTAGCGATGTTGGAAGATTTGCGGTAATAAGATAAAACTCGAAGGTACAGGAAAAGGTATATAATGAGATATTATATTACAATTATGGTATTAATTCTATCATTGTCGCTGGCGTTATTTGCTGGAGGAATAGAAAATAAAGTAGGAACAACTGGTTTTCAGATATTGAAAATTTCTGTAGGTACACGCGGGGCCGCTCTTGGTGGAGCCAATGTTTCAATGCCTTCTGGTCCCTTTTCCATGTATTGGAATCCGGCAGGTATTTGTGAAAGTGATAATGTAGAAGTTGCTTCTTTTATTAATAATTGGATAGCAACTATTAATCACGGATTTTCAGGAATCACTGTACCTTTCTCGAAGAATAATTATCTCGGGATCGGAGTTACTTATATGACGATGGATGACATGGAAGAAACTACAATTATACAGCCACAGGGAACAGGCAGATTTTTCTCAGCGATGGATTATGTAGCTGCAATTGCATATGGACACAGGATATCCGATAGATTTGCATCAGCAATTTCGGTGAAATATATTAATGAGAGAATTATGGATATTGTCTCTGATGGATGGGCTATGGATGTTGGATTTACTTATTTTTATAATAACCTCCATTTAGGAATGTCTTTCTCGAATTTTGGCCTGAATAAGGACATTTCCGGCACACAACTACAATTTGAATATCAAATTTATCCTGAAGAAAATACCGATGATGTATTACTTGGCTTTATTCCCAAAGAACTGGTATTACCAATGAGTTTTAGGTTTGGGGCAGGCTATAATATTGTCAAAGTAGATAATCATAAATTGGCAATTATGAGTAGTCTCTATTATTCTAATGACATTGGTCAGAGCGAAAACATTGGCTTAGAATATATTTTTAAGGAAAATTATTGTTTACGTGGAGGATATCAAATTAACCATTATGGTTTTGACTGGAGTCTAGGTGGAGGAATCAAGTTTTATATCAAAGATCTTCTATTTGATTTTGGATATGCTACAGTAAATCTTCAGGACTTTGGTCTACGTTATCAGTCAAGTCTAGCGTTTTCATTTTGATGTTAGACAAGAACTTAAATGAATTAATAATGCTTTAAACGAAGGTTAAAAGGAGTAGCAATTGACTTCGAATACTGATCAGATAATTGATAAAATAGCCGTTTCTGGAACCGAGTACTCTTTCAAACCAATTGAAGAAATCTATTCTGTGGCTGAATATCTTGGGATATCTAATCTTGAGCTGTGGATACCCCATAATTTCGATTTTGGCAGTATTGAAAAGGTACGTAGAGATTTAGAAAAGCATGGATTGAGTGTGATATGCGTTTCCACATGGACACAGTTGAATCTCCCCGGAAGCGTAAGCGAAAGACAATCCCTCATAAAAAGCAGTATCACAGCTGCAAAAGAACTTGGTGCCGATATAGTTAATACTTATTTCGGCGCCAATCCGGCCAGGAAACCACAACAGGCGATTAATTTATATAAAGAAAACATCTCTCCGTGTTTGGAATTTGCAGAGAAAGAAAATATCACTATAGTAATTGAGAATGAGTTTGATGTTACCGGTGTAGATCCTACACGCAAGGCTGAACATGTGTTGGAGTTAATAGAAACGGTGAACTCGAAACATTTCCGTGTGAATTTTGATCCTTGTAATTTTTATTTTGCGGGAGAGGAACCATATCCTTATGCATATCGTCTTTTAAAAGATCATATTGGCTATGTACACATAAAAGATGGTATGAAATATGATAAGCGTCTTTATAAAGATCCTGGAGAAGGATTTCTCTGGCAGGATGAGTCGGCAGATTATATCTGTTGTGAAGTAGGAAGAGGATCAATCCCATATATTTCTCTTTTCGATGATTTGATAAAGGATAAATATAATGGTTATTACACTATGGAACCTCATGTTCATCCGGATAGTTTGAAAGAGATATTTCAAAAAAATATTACAAATACTGTTAATTTACTAAACCAAAGAGGTCGAATATGAAGGCTGCAGTCTTGCACAAACCTAACCATTTGTCAATCGAAGATGTTCCAGAACCAAAATGTGGCAGGGATGAATTACTAATAAAAATTAAGCGTTCGGCTATATGCAATTCTACGGATACTCATATCTGGCAAGGCAGTTTAAGACCCCGTGCAACACCGCAGTATCCGCACATTTTGGGTCATGAATGTTGTGGAGAAGTTGTTGAAGTAGGTAGTGATTGGTTCAGTGAGTATAAAACAGGAGATCGTGTTGCTTATTGGGTTAAAATGACAGGTGCTTTTGCGCAATATAACACAATAAAACCTGGTAGTCTTGGAGTTGGTAAGTTACAAGATAATATGACCTACGACGAAGGTGCCGTCTTAGAGTTGGTAATCGGCACGATGCGATTGATATATGATTCCGGATTACGTATAGGCGACAAAGTATTAATTCTTGGGCAAGGTCCTGCAGGATTATTCTTAGCCCAGGAAGCGAGATTAGCAGGAGCTGCTAAAATATATTCCGTGGATTTATATGATAATCGTTTAGCAAAGTCAAAAGAACTAGCAGCAGATTATACACTAAATCTAGCTGATAAAAAATTTGAAGAAGCACTGGAAATATTAAAACAGGAAGTGGGTGAAATCGATTTAGTAATCGATGCGATGGGAAATAATCGATGGACTCAGGGCAATACTATCGAATTAGCGTTAAATGTGTTAAAGCGACATGGAAGGTATATCATTTTTGGCCATCGAGGCACTAATGATTCTGTGAATACATATCTTATCAGTAATGAAGATATTACCATGCGGGGATTTGAACCGGGGCTCAGCAATACAAAAAATCTTGCTGGATTTGCGGTTGATTTGGTTTCATCTGGAAGATTAAAAGTTAAGGATTTAATAACTCATCACTTTGCGTTGGATGAATTAGAGAAGGGACTTAAAAAATGTCGAGATGATTTACACGAAACAATTAAAGTTATAATTGATATTGATTGATTTTCAATATTGATACAACAATAATACACCCATTGTGAATCACTAAAAAATTACCGAGATATGCAAAGTGAAGATAAAAATTCATAGACCGAAATATTTTCAAAAAGAGGAAATCGCCGGTTTATGTTTCCTGTCTCCCAATTTAATTGGATTCTTGATCTTCAGCTTCTTACCGATAACCGCTAGCATCTTTCTGACCTTTACAGAGTGGAATTTAGCAACAAGTCCCCGCTTTGTGGGATTTGAGAATTATGTAAATATTATTGATGATGAATTATTTTGGAAATACTTGTGGAATACATTTTACTATGCTATTGGTACCATTCCAGCAACCGTTATGCTTTCTTTTTTTCTAGCATATTTACTAAATCGAAAGATTCATGGAATTGTATTCTTCAGGACCTTGTTCTTTTCACCCAGTATTACTCTTCTTGTAGCCATTGCGATTGTGTGGTCATGGTTATACAATGCCGATTTCGGATTATTTAATTTTATTCTTGGCACCCTGGGAATAGATGGGCCGCGATGGTTACAAAGTACGACCTGGGCAATGCCAGCAATTATTATTATGGGGATTTGGAAGGGCACCGGATATTCCATGCTAATATTTTTAGCAGGTTTGCAAAACATTCCAGAACAATATTACGAGGCGGCAGATATTGATGGTGCCAATTGGTGGCAAAAAATAACTCACGTTACAATACCATTAATTTCATCTACAACATTTTTTGTTCTGGTGACCACGATGATTGGTGCTATTCAGGGTTTCGACCAATTTTACATAATGACCCGTGGTGGACCGGCCGGAGAAACAACAACACTCGTATATTATATTTTCCAAAATGCCTTTGAGTGGTTTAAAATGGGCTATGCAGCTACCATTGCCTTGATGCTGTTTGCTATCATTCTTGTCGTAACGCTTTTTCAATGGCGGTTTGCGAATAAATGGGTCTATGATGAAGGGGGGTCATAGAACGAGATGCTAAGCAGAAAATCCAGAAAGAGAATTGCTGATTACTTAACATACATAGTATTGATTCTATTTGGCGCTATTGTAGTTATTCCATTTTTATGGATGATACTATCATCATTTAAAGATGCTGGAGAGATTTGGACATTTCCTCCAGTGTTTATGCCAAAGAAATTTCAATGGTCAAATTATCGGGACGCTTGGAATGCGCTCCCATTTGATAGATTTTTATTTAACTCTATTATTGTGACTGTTTGCGTGACAATCGGGCAGTTATTTACATGTTCGTTAGGTGGATATGCATTCGCGCGACTTCGATTTCCAGGTCGTGATAAAATATTTCTGTTATATCTAGCAACAATGATGATCCCCTTTCCTGTAATGATGATCCCACTATTCATTATTATGCGGACGTTAGGGTGGATCGACACGCTCACAGCCTTAATTGTTCCCGGTTTGTTTAGTGCTTGGGGAACTTTCTTAATGCGTCAGTATATGCTGGGGATTCCTAAAGCTCTTGAGGATGCTGCTAGAATTGATGGGTGTAGTTATTGGAGATTGTACTGGAATATAATTGTGCCCCTTTGCAAGCCCGTTTTTGCAACTTTGGGTATCTTCACTTTTATGGGCACGTGGAATCAATTTTTCTGGCCATTAATTATGATCAATACGATCTCGGCAAAAACCTTACCGTTAGGGTTAGTAATGTTTCAGGCCCGGATAGCTGCCGAAACACCATGGCATTTGATCATGGCAGCTTCTTGTGCAATAGTATTACCAATAATAGTGCTGTTTATCATTGGTCAAAAATACTATGTCAAAGGGATTGTTATGTCTGGGATCAAGGGTTGATGCTTGAGAATTCGGTTAAATGTCTAATAAGATGGAGGTAACTATCTAAATGATCAGAAGAGAATTTTTAAAAATTATTGGGCAATTAGGAATCGGAGCATACGGTTTATCTATTCCGGGTTGTGGAAATGCCGACAAAGCTGTACAACAGAAATATTTGACATTCGAAGTGAAGTATCCTCAAACAGAATGGACTATGGGTGTAATTGATCCCAATATCGGTGGTGCTTTTAAAATAATGAGTTGGGAAAGTGCATTTCAGTTTAAGAAGTGGAATCGAATAATAGATACATTTTTCAAATTGTACTACCCGAATATTAAAGTACAAATTGATTGGGGCGTTAGTTTTGGTAATTATAATACAAAATTACCGGTCCTATTAGCTGGTGGATCACCTCCTGATCTGGTCTGGATGCATGATACACGCGCCAAAGCCTTTTCATCCATTGGTTTATTGCAAAAACTTGATCCTTTTATCGAAAAGTTTAATCCAAAAGGATGGCCGGAAGAATATTATCCAACTCAAATAGAATCATTTCAATATAAGAATTATCAATATGGCTTTCCGTACGATTATGCCACCGGTGGATTATACGTGAATCTCGAAATGTACAAAGACATCGACGAAGAATTACCTAACGAAAACTGGACCTTTGATGATTTGTTGCGGGTTGGTAAAAAACTTACCAAAGGGAATAAACAGTTCGGACTTAATCTGGGTAATGAAGCAAATGTTGGCTATCAGTACTGGATAATCCGTTCATTTGGAGGAGACTGGTTTAATAAGGAGCTCACTGAATCCAAGTTCAATTTACCGGAAACCATTGCGGCATATCAATGGATTAGTGATTTACGTTGGAAGCATAAGGTTGCACCGATGCCGGAAGTCACACAAGGAAGACCACAACCGTTTGTTGATGGGGTAGTTGCGATTGATTTTAATTTGGGAGCTCCGCAATTTGGCGATTTACTAGAAGATAAATTTGATTGGACAATTGCCCCAACACCCAGGGGAGAAAGTGGTCGTTTTCAATTTGTTGGAGGGTCCGCGCTATCTATTCCGCAAAAAGCCACCCATAAACATATTGCTTTCGAACTTATCCGCTATATGCTCAGCAATCCTGAAAATTTGGAAATTATTGGTGGAATGGGAAGAATGTTTGTTAGCCGGATGTCTATGTACAAATACGGATTACCGAAGGGAAAACTAGCAACAAAAATGAGTAATTTTAAACATGTATTTTATGATTTGGCACGGCAAGATGGTGTTGTTGTGCCCTACATTCAAAAATATCAGGAATGGGATGATATTTGCCGCAGAAATCTGGAACTGCTTTATTTTGGAGAGGAACGAAGTGCAAAGAAAGTTTGTCTGAGGCTGCATGATGCAACAAGCAGATGGTTAGAAAAATTGAATTCATAAAAGGAGAACAATAGCAATGATGAAACATATAGTGATGAATATGAATAGATTGCCGTACTTAGTAGTGGTGATTTTAGTACAAACTATTTTCCCAATGAAAAATGTACATGCTCTTGAAGCAATTGGTATGATCAAGGGAGAATTTTTTGAAAATGCTGCTCCCTGTAGTTTGCGCATCAATATTCATAATGCCGTTAATGGTCTATATTTTGGTAAAACAGAAACAGATCTAAGCGGTTCCTATTCTTTTTCGGATATGCCATTTGGGCAATATTACCTAATTACCCATCCGGCGGGTGTGGGTGTCCGGATGCCGATGCAATGGCGAACTGAAAACCTCGAACTAAACCCGGAATCACCGATCTATACTGTACAGCAGGTGGATGGATTTGCCGTGGAAACAATTTTTCCAGGCGACGGAGAAAAAATAAATTTGGAAAATATTGCCCCTGATAACCAGCTAACATTTCAATGGAAACCGTATTCGGATTCTGCGGATTACGAAATTGAGATATATAGTACGGACAAGGTCCAACAATTCCATTCAGGTCGAATTGATAAAGAGTATTTTTCTTTTAACGGTATTTTCGAGGACGGATCAAATTTTCAGAGACGACTGTACCGTTGGAAATTGAAAACATTTCCAAAAGGCTCTGAATGGATTGGCACTAGCAAACCTCAAGATATTGTTATTGATGATTTGGGAGATATTAATATCTACGAAGGAGAATATATACAGTTAGAATTTCCGAAATGGTATGAAGCGACAATAAAATCTTTGGATATGATTCATTTATTAGATCAGTGCTACTTGCTGGAAAAGGAATTGATGGCCAACCAAGTTCCATCTCTGGGGCCGTTACCAGGTGAAAAACAAAGTTTTCTATATGATACCAATATCACTTTTGCGTACAGTGGTAATCCTATTCATTTTGGTAAAAATCATATAATTGAAAATTCATTCCCCTTTTTTGTGGCATTTCATGAAATGGGACACAATTTCCAATTGGGTGGATTGCCAGGATTCGCGCATCTGTTGGGCGGGGAGTACTATAGTAAAACCGCAATATATAACGGTTTTTGTGAGGGATTTGCTACTTTAGCGAGTCTGTATATAACCGAGACAATTGATAAGGATTCACTGGAAACATCAGTTCGGCTTCTTTTTGAGGAAGAAAATCGGTCGATGCGAGAAAAGTTCGTGACAGCTTTGAGATATTATGAGGATAAGGGTCCAGATCGGGAGCGCGTCACGCCAGATGTTATTGATGGTATGTTTATAAGATTAGGCGATAAGTACGGTTGGAAAATATTCCCCAAATTATTTTATGTATTTAAACAAAATGAACTAACTGATCAAATCTATGAATTGGCTGGCGATAATGATCGGAAACGGGTGACGATATTAATCGCCGCTTTAAGTGTGGCGACTGGCGATGATCTTCGGGAAGAATTTATGAATTGGGATTTTCCAATGCACAAGAGATACTATCGTAGAATTTTACCGCTTGTAACAAAATGTTTGAGTGAGAATTGATGTATTCCCCATCGGAATTGAGGTATTGATGATGACAAGACGAAACACAATCTATCAGGATATTAAAGCGATAGTTGATATTTTACCGATTATTGAATCGCATGATCATTTTGCGCCTAATCCAGATGGTGCATGGCCGAAATTTGATCTTTGCGATATTCTTTTTCATAATTTGAATTCCGATTTGACTTCCGCGGGAATGCCCGGGATAGGTAGTCATGCTCAAACACCATGGAAGCAAGGTATCCAGGACCCGGCGAAAAAATGGAGCGTAGTTGGGCCCTATATTCAAAGCATAGAAAATATGGTGTCTTATAAAGCCCTGCTCCGCGGATTGAAGACAGTATATGCTTTTCCATACAAAACTATCACTGATGATAATTGGGCGCAATTGAATGAACAGATTGTTGCCGCTTACAAGCGAGATGATTGGATTGATTACGTATTGCGTGAGAAAGGTAATATAAGAGCTGCAGTTGTAGATATGGACACAATCTCTACAGATAGGAACTATCTGTTTCCCAGTATGAAAATGGATTTTATAATGGTGCAAAGTGTCGATCCCAAAGGAATTAAAGCACTGGAGAAGAGATTTAATGTAAATATAGATTCCTTTCAAGATATACTTGATTTGATTCGCTCCATTTTTCGGGAATTTAAAGAGAGTGGTGCTGTCGCAATCAAATCCGTGGCGGCCTATTATCGGACTATCCGATATAAAGATGTATCCGAAAAAACAGCTCGCAGCATATTCGATAAGGCCAATGAAATCTTTACTCCGGAAGAAAAGATTATTATTCAGGATTTTGTTATGAATGAAATCTGTCGTTTAACAGAAGAGAGCGGTCTCCCGATCCAATTTCATACCGGCAAACTTGCGTGGAACTTTCAGAATATAGAAAACACTAATCCTGTTCATTTGACAACATTGCTGAAAAAGTATCCCAAATTACGGTTTGATATTTTTCATGGAGGCATCCCATATACAGGTGAATTCGGGATTATGGCGAATAATTATCCTAATGCATATCTAGACATTAACGGGATGCAATGGACTTCCTTTGAACTATCGCGGCGTTGTTTAAGTGAATGGATTGAGATGGTTCCTCAGAATAAAATTATGTGGGGAGCAGACAGCTTTCGTGTCTATGAAGGCACGCTGGGCCAAGCCCTGTATTTCCGTGAAATGCTAACGGACATATTAACAGCAAAAGTATATAGCGGTTTATATGAATTTGAGTTTGCGATTGACTTGGCAAAGAAAATTCTATACCAGAATGCAAACCACTTTTTTGATATTGAAAATAAAACTGATATTACCTAGAAGGAAGATTACTACAATGAAATATTTAGCACAGTCCGCATTAATAACTATTCTTTTTCTATGTCAATGTTGCTCTCAAAATCAAGAAGAAGGAGTAAAGATGGAAAACATTAACTATTCACAGTTCATGGGCAGTGAAATTAGTACACTACATATTTATGTAAAATCGATGGACCTTTCCACAGGAAGAGTTGAAGTGCGTGGAAGTGATAGAGCAAAACCTGAAAAACCTTTTAATGTAAATTGGGGCGATGACACAGTAAGTGAAGGGAAATTTCCTTTTGAACATGTGTATGTGGATCGAACGAATAACTATATTATCAAAGTAAAATCACACTATTCCGATACATCTTCTGATTCAGCCGAAGCTTATATCAGGTTTGTTTTACCCCGGTTGGAGCCGATTGCTTTGGACAGCAAAACTACCGTGACAGTACCAAAATCTAAGATTGATTTAAAGAGTCGTTTGCCGCAGGAGGGGATGTATAAATTTTCGCAAAGTTTATCATTTTTCTCTGATGAATTTTTACCGCAACCAACTCGTGATATGATTGAATATGTTCTTAGTACCGCAGCACTTATCCAGATGGATTTCGTTAACCATAATGTTTACATGGAGGACAGTACTTTTCAGCAGGTATTATTGAGAGACGCGGGATTTGGTGGGATGTATTCTCTTTGGTTCACGGATCCAGTGAGTTTCGGCGTTGGAGATTACGGTTTACAAGGGACGATTCAATGGTCATCATTTTTCCACGAAATGGGACATAATTTTACACTCAACACGCCTGCGGATCACTATTTCGGGGGAAAAATCGATGGAAATGCAAATGCAATTTATTCCGAATCGATGGCTCAAATATTTCAACATGCGACAGCTCTTAGTCTGGTGAATAATTATGATAAATATGGAATTAGTCCAGATCTCGCCTATGAGATAAAGCTTTCTGCGGAAAATTCATTCAAAGGCTTGGCGCGTCGGTATGGAGAATATATTG
This sequence comes from uncultured bacterium, assembly GCA_964438445.1. Classification (GTDB taxonomy): domain Bacteria; phylum Fidelibacterota; class Fidelibacteria; order Fidelibacterales; family Fidelibacteraceae; genus M50B103. The sequence continues at coordinate 25,590 of CAYTLV010000002.1, forward strand.
CTTCAGGATTTCCGTATGTTTCCTGGAACAATCCGGACACCCCCAATGATGAAACGTTACCGACTTTTATGACAATTGCTTACAAGTTTTTTGCGTATGCCGAGCAAGGTAATTACGATTATCAGCAATCGTTAAAGAGAATGTTGTTTTTTCTACAGACCTTTAATGAGGAGTGGGAGGAAAAGTATGATCGTCAGCATAATACTAAGGAAGCTGACGAATTCCGAGCAACATTAATGGTGAGCGCGTTGTCTTATGCGTTCGAAGATGATTTCAGAGCGGATTTTATTAAACTCAATTTTCCAATAAACAATATGATCTATGACGGTCTTCTGGCAGCAGTAGAAAAGTGACTTATAAAACGGGTAAATATTAGGGAGCAATGATGATTGAATTATTTAGTGGCAAGAACGCCTATGACTTTGTTGAAAAAATAGATTTTATGCGAGTTGGCGGAACAAAAGGAGAAAAAGAAGCAGCGAAAATCATTGGCAGGGAATTAAAAGAAATCGGTATCCCTTTCGATTTTCATGATTTTCCAATGGCGACCAGTCATAAGTTTTCATCTAAAATGGAAATATTAGCACCTTATGAGAAACAGATAAAGATAACACACAGAGTTATTTCAGGAGGTACCCCTGCGAGCGGATTAACTGCAGATTTCAAATATATTGATTCCGGTGGCGAACGATTCTGTAAAGATATTGACGGTAGCGTCGTCATGACAACGGGAACCATGGATCGCACCTTATACGAAAGATTAACGCGACATAACGCTGCGGCGGTTATTATTCCAATGGAACACAATAAAGAATTGCTGAGCATAACATTCAATGGTGATTTTGTTAAAAAATGGGGTGAATTGCCAGTTTGTTTTGTTAGTTACGCCGATGCCCTAGAAATGGTGAAGCGTAAAGTTTCGAAGGTGTTTCTTCATATCGAGGATGAGTCGGAGTTGGAAGGTGTCGGGCGGAATATTATTGCTGAAATCAAAGGTTCTTATAAGCCGGATGAGGTGTTTATATTTTGTGGTCACTATGATTCGACCTTAAATCATGGTATTTACGATAATGCTGCCGGGACAGCTACTGTTTTGGAATTAGCTAGATATTTCAAGAACAATCCTCCGAAAAGAACTATTCGATTTATCCTGTTTTCCGGTGAAGAATTAGGACTTAGGGGATCAAGAGCATATGTGAGATCGCTGAAAGAGCAAGCGACAGAAAATGCTCTCAAGAGAATTCGGATGGTGTTTAATTTTGATTTGGGCGGCACGATTTTAGGTAAAAATTGTGTTCGTGTAACGGCAAATAAAGCAATATATCACTATCTGGATGCATTAAACAAAATCGAAGATTTGGATATAACCGTCGAATCTGATGTTTATTCCAGTGATAATATGCCTTTCTGTGGTGAGGGGATTCCGGCCATCAATTTTTATCGACAAGCTCTCGGTTTGGGTCATTCATGGAATGACAGTATAGAAAATATAGCACCCAATTCCTTTAATATTATTGGCGACTTTGCAATACGTGTTACATCAGGAATTGTGAATGCATCGGTTCCACCATTCAAGAGATATATCGACCGGGAAATGGCGAAAAAGGTAAAGAAATACCTCACTGGATTCAGTTTAGAAGAACAGGATCAATTCGAAGACGATGAGTGATTTGCTACAAATGGAATTATTAAGCTAAAAATATAGGTGATGAAATGAATGAAGAAGCGATTGGAGCCCTAACGTCAAGTTCTGTAATAACAAGATATGCTGGGAACCCGATTCTGAAAGCCGATGATGTACCCTATAAGACCGACTTGGTTTTGAATGCAGGGGTCGTCAAGTATCAGGGTAAATATGTAATGGTATTTAGAAATGACGAGCGGCTGGATGAATATACGGTAGGTGAAGGGATCAATCTTGGACTTGCTTACAGTGATGACGGAAGAACATGGGATGTAGTACCTAGCCCCTGTTTCGATATGAAAAACGACGAATATTTAAATACATATGATCCACGTTTGATGGTAATTGATGGTAAATGTTACATGTCCTTTGCCATGGAAACACGCCATGGAGTTCGTGGAGGAATAGCAGTAACAGAGGATTTTGAAAATTTTGAAGTCATTTCAATTGATGCTCCAGATAACAGGAATTTTGTATTATTAACAGAAAAATATGATGATAAATATATTCGACTGGATCGTCCCTTTCCAATATACGGCCGTCCTGGTTTTCCCGAGCGTTTTGATATATGGATATCGGAATCACCGGATCTTGTATATTGGGGGAAATCAGATTTATTGTTGGGCGTAGAACATGTTCCATTTTCTAATTTAAAAATCGGTCCAGGAGCTCCACCAATCAAGACTCCCAAAGGATGGCTTACGGTATTTCACGCTTCTGATTATAATTCTTCAAGACAAAAAGATGGTTATGAGAAAACTTGGAAAAAAAGATACTGTGCCGGTATCATGCTATTAGATCTGGAAGACCCCAGAAAAATAGTCGGTATGAGCAAGAAACCATTGATAGTTCCTGAAGCAAACTATGAAACTGTAGATGGATATCGGAATAATGTTATTTTCCCAACTGGAAATATTCTAGAAGATACGGGAGAAGTGAAAATTTACTATGGTGCTGCCGATACATACATGTGTTTAGCGTCCGCTCATGTTGATGATTTAATTGCACTCTGTACTGAACCTAAATAGGACTAATGATAAAAGCAATAAACTGACAATTTGAAACGTGTATGATGGTGGGTCATCAATTTCTTGGTCAGATTGCGATTAATCCCGACCGTGGTTAAATCAATAATCGAATGTTTATTGGCAACTATGGAAAAATGTGCTAATTGGCTAGGGGAAAAGTTATGGCTTCGGTTCAATTGATAAATCTGAAAAAAGCTTACACAAAAGGTAACTTAGTAATCGATGATTTCAATCTTGAAATAGCAGATGGAGAATTCGTTGTATTAGTGGGACCGTCTGGCTGTGGAAAAACAACCATCTTGAGGATGATCGCCGGTCTTGAAGATATTACGGCCGGAGATGTAATTATCGATGGGAATTTAGTAAACGATTACCCCCCAAAAGAACGTGATATTGCTATGGTATTTCAGAATTATGCTTTGTATCCCCACATGAATGTCTATAGTAATTTATGCTTTGGTTTGAAACTGCGCAAACTCCCAAAGAAAGAGATTGATAGGCAAGTAAAAAGAGCGGCCAATGTATTGGGGATTGGGGGATATTTAAAGAAAAAGCCTAAGGAATTATCTGGCGGAGAGCGTCAGCGCGTGGCTTTGGGGCGTGCCATGGTTCGTGATCCCAAAGTATTTCTGTTTGATGAACCATTATCCAATCTCGATGCGATGCTGCGAGTCCAAATGCGTGCAGAGATAAAAAAATTGCACAATGAATTGAAAACCACCATGATTTATGTCACTCACGACCAGGTTGAAGCAATGACCCTGGGTGATCGAATTGTAATTCTAAAAGATGGTATCGCCCAACAGATAGGTTCACCAATGGATGTTTATCAGAAACCGAGTAACAGATTCGTTGGTAGCTTTATTGGATCGCCGGCTATGAATATTATCGATGGAAACCTAACCGGGAATGTGTTTGAGGGTCCTAATATAAAAATTGAACTTACAGATATTGAAAGCAATAGCCTCCAGAAGCGAGCTGTTTCTCTGGGTATCAGACCTGAAGATATAAGCATCGGCGATGGTCGAATTACTGCCTGTGTGATAGTAACCGAACCATTAGGTAGTGAAACAATCATTCATATCAAATTGGCTGATAAGCCATTAGTGATTAAATATCCGCAATTGGTTTTTTATCAACCGGGTGAACAGATTTTAATTAGTTTCGACCTCTCGAGGATTATGTTGTTTGATGGGCAAACCGGGAATCGGTTGTAAGTGGATCACAATAATGCAGTAGAACTCACAGTTATTGACCGCAAGAATTATGTTAATTTTATACTCAATATCCATACTGTCCGGTTAAAAAAATGTTAGTTGAGGAATAGGTTCTCTAGTCTTATTAAGCGTATTAATGTTTAAAGACAAAATATCGAGCAAATTATGCGATTCATTGGCCCTTCACCGATCATTCGGCTTAATTCAGTAATCGTGTGTTTGAATTTTGTCTGATATTTGATGTAAGCCAGCAGCAGGTAATAGCACATTGCCACCCACACCTGAGTTAGCACAGCATTAGGACTGGTGCACAGAAAAGATTTGATCTTGAGGTTCTGCTTACTCCATTTGAAGAACTGTTCGATCTGCCAGCGGGACTTGTAAATCTTTGCAATAGTCGTGGCTACCAGATCAATATTGTTGGTTAAGAACTCATAGTACTTTCTTGTCTCAGGGTCGACAAAGCCCACTATCCGCAATTGATCCGGGTATTTCTTCTTTGTGTAAAAGCCGTTAGCTTGATCAGATTATCCCTGATAATTTGTTTATGTTTAAGGGGTTTATGCTGTTCAGTGACCTCCCGTTTCAAATTCTCCTTGACCCGGGAAACGCAGTATACCCCTCACTGATCCAGTGAATACAACCATTTATAATTAATGTAGGCTTTGTCGATGGACAGAATGCTGTCCGGTAGTAATGCAAAATCCAGTTTGTCTTCGTTAAGCGAAACGGACCTTCATGAGATTGACCTTCCCCCCAGTATCAAAACTGGCAGCGTATACTTGAAAAAAATCCCATCGATTATTACACCAGAC
>CAYTLV010000003.1:0-1216 GCA_964438445.1 uncultured bacterium
CGGTCGGGAAAGAAATTGATATCTTAAAACAAAAATTCAAAGATGACGATGACGATTATCGTGTATTGTTGGTTTCCATGTTAGCTGATCGATTGGCAGAAGCCACAAGTGAATATTTAGAAGCATGTGTCAAACAAGATTACTGGACAATGGGTGAACATAAATTGATCCGACCCGCATCCGGTTATCCCTCAGCACCCGATCACTCCGAAAAAGAAACGATCTTTAATATATTGGAAGCTGAAAAGCATCTGGGAATTAAATTGACAGAAAGCTACGCTATGGATCCCGTTTCTTCGGTCTGCGGTTATTATTTTGCCGACAAGGGCCCGCATTATTTTTCACTTGGCGCGATCAGCGAAGAACAATTTGAGAAATATGCCGAGAGAAAAGGCAAAGATAAAGAAGAATTGAAGAAAGTTTTTGCAGGAAAAATAAGTAAGGAATAGGAAGCTGAGGCGCGTCATCCTGAAAAATCTGCGTAGCAGATTTGTTCAGCCCCGAAGGGGTCCCAAAGGGAGACCTCGCCGAAATTGACACATTGAAATACATCGATAAATATTAATTTGAGATCTCTCCGCTACGTCCCGATGGGACTTCGGTCGAGATGACAGAAAAAACAGGAAATGATCATGAAAGTCACAGACAGCCCTGTGGGCAAGTCAAAAGGCAGAAGTAAAAAGGCAAAACATATCTTGTCAATCCCGTTATCCTGTCAGAAACGAGTGATTTCGTCAAAAAGGAATAAAAAATGAAAGTCACAGATATAATCAAAAAGGCAAGCAAACCCTTATTCACTTTTGAGCTTTTACCTCCGCTCAAAGGTCATACCATGGATGCCATTAATTCAGCCATTGAAGCCATGCTGCCTTTTGATCCGGCGTACATTAATATTACCAATCATCAGCAGGAAGTGATCTATATTGATCGACCTGATGGCCTGGTGGAACGTCGTACGGTTCGCAAACGTCCCGGGACCGTTGCCATGTCTGCAGCAACACAATTCAAATACAATATTCCCGTTATTCCACACTTGATCTGTGGTGGAAAATCCAAGGATCAGCTGGAAGATCAACTCGTTGAATTGAATTTTCTGGGTCTGGACAATGTTTTTGCCTTGCGTGGTGATCCCCCCAAAGGAGAGCGTCGTTTCGTTGCCGAAAAACAGGGCTATGAACATACGGATGGACTCGTTTCTCAGATCGTAGCCATGAAT
>CAYTLV010000003.1:1316-2571 GCA_964438445.1 uncultured bacterium
ATTATTGTTGCTATATTGTTCAATTTTCTGGTGATGCCGAAACTGACCCGACATGGACAGGAACGAATTCTTCTTGATGTTCAGGGTTTAAGTTGGGAAGAAGCTTGCCATCTGCTTGAACTGGAAAAATTTACGCCGGTGCGTGGAAAATCCATCGCCCGTGACGATATTGAACCCTTTACTGTGGTGGCTCAAATGCCGCTTCCCGGTGCACGCGTCAAACTTGGACGTCGCGTTTATCTTGATGTCAGCATTCCCCTGGAAAATGTAACATTTCCCGATCTTACCGGAAAGACTTTGCGTTCGGCAGAGATCCTAATGCAAGATAATGATCTCAGCGTGGACTCAGTTTCATATGGATTCTCGGACATGCCACGTGAAGTGATCTTTTGGCAGTCTATTGAACCTGGAGATTTTGTACGACCCGGAAGTGGTGTTCATGTTAAGATCTCTTTAGGCTTGAGTAACTGGGAAGTTCCCACAGTGGTCAATATGAGTTTCGAAGATGCATATAAAACGATCAATGATGCCGGATTACGTCTCGGTACGGTTTCTTATCGTGACAGGAATGATCTCTTGCCGAATACGGTTATTTATCAGTCTGTCCCCGGGACAACTATACTGTCCAATCCGCAACCTATAGATTTAGTTGTTTCGCGCTATAACGAAGAATTGGAAGTTGAAGAAGAATAATGCTAACCAAACAAGAACTTCGCCGACAGCTTCTCCATACCGCAACAGCGATTATCCCTTTACTCTATTATTTTTTTCCTAATATTGGTCCCTTGACCGGACAGCAATGGGTAATGATCCTATTTATTGTATTTGGGGGATTGTTTGTTTTTGCAGATTACTTCCGTCGCCACAGTCAATTTATTCGTAAAGCATTTATGCTTTTTGTCTCGCCCTTTATTCGGGATGTAGAAGACGATAAAATGACATCGGCATCACGTATTGCTATTACTTTTTTTCTGATCCTTGCGATCTTTCCGATTGAGATATCTGTTCCCGCCTGTATGCTATTGAGTATCGGCGATTCCGCCTCAGGTATTTTCGGTCGATGGCTGGGTAAACATACTTGGTTTAAACATTATACCATCGAAGGCACACTTGCTTTCATTATAGCAGGATTGCTCATGTTCATCATCGGCTTTTCCTATATCCCCATCTGGAAAGCTCTTATTGTGGTCGTTTTCTGTGCACTTTTTGAAGGATTAATGAGCCATTTTGATGACAATGTGGTGATACCTATTGC
>CAYTLV010000003.1:2671-16385 GCA_964438445.1 uncultured bacterium
CACAAAGTACCACAAAGAAGAAAATATTATAGCTACACAAAGCTTAAGAAGTCACCAAGAAGAAATATAAACCCATCGATAAATAAAAACGTCATCCTGAAACGATGTCCAGTGGACATCGGGGTTCAGGATCTCTCTGTCAATGTGATTTGGAAAAATAATTAACGAATTAGGTCCTTCCTACACACTCATTTCTTTAAATTTGCTAAGTAAAAACGATATATTTTTGTTGAAAAAAAGGATATTCGTCGTAAAAAATATTAGTGCCTTTGTTTTCTTAGTGCCTTTGTGTGAGGTCTTTATTTCACAATCCTCTTAATCCACTTCTCCATCACTTCCGCCATTCTCATCGCTCCCAGATCGGTCAAATGTATTCCGTCCACTGTACCTTCAACGGACACGTTGCGGATCTGTTTGAAGGGAATCATATAAAGATTCTTATGACTTTTTTTTAGGCGGTTGTAGATGGCGGTCACTTCGGTATTTTCGGCCACGTTGGCATTATAGACTTCCGGGTCGAACCAGCCGTCTTCTTCCATGATATTGGGAACAAGCAAAACAGGTGTTTTTGGGTGTGCTTCAAGTAATTTTTTCAACTCCACTTCAGCGCGTTCTTTGATCATTTTAATATCCATGTTGGGGAAGCAGTCAAAAACATAACATGCCGCATCGATCTCAGAAATATAATCAACGATCTCGGGATCCATTCGTCCGTTGCCCGAGAAGCCAAGATTGATGCTTTCTCTATTCAGCATGCGACCAATGATAGCGGGGTAGGCCATACCAGGTCGGGAAACACAACCACCCTGGGTAATACTTGTACCGTAGAATACCAAAGGCTTATCTTTACGTCCGATCTTCTCAATAGTTGCTTCCGGATTCAAGCCGATTGATAACGATTTCAATCCATCATAAAGTGGACAATAGAGCATATATTCGCGTGGTTCTGCCGAAAGATTCTTGATCAGGCGGCGAGTGTTTTCTTCTTTGTAAGGTTTCCCGGTACCCAGATGGAACCAATTCTTATCATGTTTAACGTAAAGATCCAAACCCCGAATGCCCGTTCCGGCCATATGGACCATATGGAAATTATTCAGGACTTCCCATTGGATATGAATTTCAGTGGCGTCGCTGATAAAATGAGCGACTACACCGGCGGAATTTCGACTGAGATCCCAAACGGGTTTACGTACCAGTTCTTCAGCATTAAGCGGAAGTCTGGAGAAAGGGGGAGCATCATCGAAAGCCATACCTTCGAGATAGGGTTGAGCATCATAAAAAACCGGCTCAGCGGCAAATAAAAATACACTGAAAAATAATAACAGGAAACAAAGTGAACGTCGCATACTTAACCTCATAATACTTATCTATAGACAGTGGCAAAAGTACAAAGGCAAAGCTAAAGGTAAAAGCAAAAAATTATGTTTAGAGGCTAAGAGGTTTAGAAGTTTAGACTCTTCAACACTTCAACATTTCAACAACCAGACTTCTCGACATCAATCTAAAAAAACAATAACAATTGATCACAAAATAATATAAATTTACAAGATGCAAAAACTTAAAAAATATATCCTGACACTGCTACTCTGTTGTATGCTTGTCCCTCTTTTCTCACAGGTTGTCAGTTTCCGCCTTACCGCCTCATCTGAATCGCAAAATATATTTGCGTCACAGCTTTACGGGGCGAAATGGATGTCTTTAAACCACTTTTTTAAAACCTTTGGTAATATCAACGATTTAGATACAGAAGAATGGTCATTGACGGCCAGTTTATCGGGTAAACAATATAAATTTTATGCGAATTCGGCTTTTTATCAGATCAATGGGAAGTGGCTTCATTTGCCTACCACTGTTGAGCGAATGAGTTATGGCCTATATATACCTGAAAAGGAATTCATTCGTGTTCTAAAATTGGAGGCTTTTCCCGACTTGCAACTCAATATTGCAGATGCTCACTATATCCTGGCATCTTCGGACTTTTCTGTCACAAGTGTTTCACTGCGGGAAATGAAAAACGGAACGATTGTCCGCATCAGAACAAATACGACTTTTCGCAAAGATCATTGCCGAGTTTGGCAGGGAAATAATCAATACCTATATATCTCCATTTACGGCGCATCAGCGGATATGAATGCTCTTGCTCGAAAATACGATAATGGTGTGATACGGGAGATCATTCCGGTCATGGCAAAGGATATGCTGCAGTTCAATATCAAATTACGTATGAAGATCAATGGCATGGATTATTATATTGACCCTGAAACACAAGATATCGTGATCTCTTTGCGTCATGCTTACCAAAAGACAACGACACCCATCAATGGAAGCGAGATAAAGAACCGCTGGCTCATAGATACTATTGTGATCGATCCGGGTCACGGCGGTAAAAAATCTCCGGGTGCAATTGCACCGGACGGAACATTGGAAAAAAATATTACACTGGATGTTTCCCGCCGACTTGGGCAATTATTAGAAGAAAAATTGGGCGTTAAAGTGGTTTATACCCGGGAAAAAGATGTGTTTGTTCCACTGTGGCAACGACCGAAGATCGCCAATGAGGCCGGTGGTAAGCTCTTTATCAGTATTCACTGTAATTCTTCGGTATCTTCCCGACCTTACGGTACAGAAACATTTATTCTTTCACCTAAGAGTACGCAAAAATCTATAGATATAGCTGCCCGTGAAAATAAAGTGATCGAACTTGAAGAGGATAAAGAACGCTATGAAAAGCTTCTGTCTTCTGAACAATATATTTTATCTACCATGGCACAGGGCGTGTACATGAAAGAAAGTGAGACCTTGGCACAGGCTGTAGAATCTAAATTCAAGAATCGCGTGGGTACCAAGACACGCGGAGTAAAACAAGCCAGTTTTATTGTTCTGATCGGCCCTGCTATGCCGGCAATTTTGACTGAGATCGGTTTTATTTCCAATTGGACCGAATTAGGAAAACTAAAAAAAGATTCTTACCGACAAGAAATTGCCTATTCCCTTTATCTCGCGATCAGTGAATTCAAAAAGAATTATGAAAAAGAGATTAAAGAGAACTAAAAACGATGAACGATGAATTAAAGAAATCGAAGAGTAGAAGAGTCGAAATATTAAATTAAACCCTAAACCCTAAACCCTAAATCTTTAAACTATAAACCCTTAATCGCCTTTTATAAAAGAGTTAAGAAATGAATAAATCACATGGACCAATAGGTGTATTTGATAGCGGACTTGGTGGACTGGCCGTCTTTCATGATATACGCAAACGTTTACCTCAATATGATTTTCTCTATCTCGGAGATACGGCACGAACACCCTATGGAACACGTTCTTTTGAAACTATCTACCGCTATACCCAACAAGGCGTTGCTACCTTGCTTGATGTCGGTTGTCCGCTGGTGATTCTGGCCTGCAATACAGCATCTGCAAAAGCACTTCGAAACATTCAGCAAAAAGATCTGATTGCCAATTATCCGGATCGACGAGTATTGGGTGTTATCCGGCCTAGTGTCGAGGTCGTGGGAGAGAACAGTCAAAGCAAGAAGATCGGACTTTTCGGGACCCCCGGGACCGTGCGCTCGGATTCATATAAAATGGAATTGGATAAACTTTTTCCGGATGTAACGCTTTATCAGGAAGCATGCCCTATGTGGGTGCCTTTGGTAGAGAATAATGAAATCAATACCCCGGCAGCTGAATACTTTGTTCAAAAACATGTTGAGGCACTGCTTTCACAAGATAGTGATATCGATACCATCATTCTAGCTTGTACGCATTATCCTTTATTGATTGATCAGATCATGAAATTTATCCCTGAGCACATCAAGATACTGGATCAAGGATCACTGGTTGCCGACAAATTGGATGATTATTTAAAACGCCATCAGGAAATTGAAGAACGATGCACTAAAGGTGGCAAAGCTAAATTTATGACCACCGGAGCAGTTGATCTTTTTGAAGAAAATGCAGAAATCTTTTTTGGCAAGAAGATCAAGGCCGAACATGTGGAATTGAAATAAATTGATAATCGTGCCCAATGGTAAAGACGTAGCATTGCTACGTCTCTACGATATATCATTTTAATTACCTTGGACCAAGTACATGCAAAATTACCTTTCAAACTTATACAAAAAACTCTCCGGTAAAATGAAATTGGGTCGCCAGCGTTGTGAAATGCTGATGGAAGAACTAGGTCATCCCGAAAATTCATTTCCTTCGATCCATATTGCCGGAACCAATGGCAAGGGCACTGTTACGGTCGTAGCAGCCGCTCTACTTGAAGCCCTTGGGCTTAAGACCGGACGATTTACTTCACCACATTTAATTCGTTTCAATGAACGGATTTGCATCGATCGTGAGCAGATCGAAGATGAGTATATTAAGAAATTCCTTGAAGATAAAGATGTATTGCTACAAAGCACGGAAGCTTCATTTTTTGAAGTGACCACCGCATTGGGATTTTTATATTTCAGAGACCAAAAAGTTGATGCGGCTGTCGTTGAGACCGGACTGGGAGGACGACTGGACGCCACATCGGTGCTGACACCGAGGGTTTCGGTGATTACCCGGATCGGATATGATCATACCAATATTTTGGGTGAAACTCTAGCTGAAATAGCTCGCGAAAAAGCCGGTATTATCAAAGAGGGGAAACCGGTATTGACCGGGTTACAAGAACCGGAGGTCATTAATGAATTACGATCACATAGCGAATACTTGCATATTGTCGACCCCGATACAATGTTTACAGATGTAAAGCTAAAACCTAAAGGCATGAGTTTTAAGATCAGATCTTACGAGCGGGAAGTGACCATTCCAATTACCGGACGACATCAATTAGGGAATATTGCCTTGGCGATCCGAGCGGTTGAAACATTTTTGGGTCGTACTTTGGAATTTGATGATATCCAAAAAGGTTTTGATCTTGTTGAGTGGAAAGGTCGTTTTGAAAGAATCTCAACTCAACCGGATATTATTTACGATGTTGCCCACAATGCGGAAAGTATTCATACGTTTTGTAAAACAGCCAAAGAAGTTTATCCAGATAAAACATTTTATGTAGTATTGGGGCTTCTCCAGGATAAGTCTCCTGAAAATGTGCTGATGGAATTAGAGATCCTGGCAGAAAAGATTTGGATAGCTCCCGTTCATTCGCACCGAAGTTTATCGGATAAAGAATTAACTGATCTGGCAAGTAGATTTCCAAGAGTGAAGACGGCGAGTAATATTGGCGGGGCCTGTCGTAGCGCATATAGAGAAATGTCTAAGAACGCAGTATTATGCGTCATAGGTTCTCACTACATTGCCCAAGAAGTTTACACATGGGTTGGGGAAATTACCCCGACGAATGGAGGGGTTAAACATAATTAGCCCAGCATGAAATGCCGGGTATTAGATCAATATAATAATTCAACCCTGAGCTTGTCGCCTGCCTGTCGTAGCTTCAGCGTAGGTTGGATGGGTTGAACTAAGAATGATTTTAATATATGATCTTTAATAATCTGGTTTCTCAGTTCAACCCCTCCATGGAGTCGGGGTTGTGATTGTTTGGGAATACAATACCCGGGATTTTATCCCGGGCTATTAAACTTCAACTCTTCGACAAGTTCAGGGTAGTTTGTTGAAAATAAATCAAATTAAAATTAGACAGGAGTATATTATGGACAATTGTATTTTTTGCAAGATCGCAGCAAAAGAAATTTCTTCAACGAGCGTATATGAAGACGATTTTCTTTTTGCGTTCCGCGACCTTAATCCGCAAGCGCCCGAACATATCCTTATTATCCCCAAAAAACATATTGCCCGTATCGAGAACTTAACTATCGATGATACCGAACTTATGGGTCGTTTGCTTGTTGCTGCTAAGAAGATAGCAGATGATCTTGGACTTAAAAACGGGTATCGATTGGTATTCAATAACGGTCCCGATGGCGGTCAGGAAGTGGAACATATTCATTTGCATTTAATGGGTGGACGTAAATTCAATTGGCCGGCAGGCTAACAATTGACAATTGAAGGCAAATGATCTCTTAGATTGATTTTATCACCATGGGTTGGGATTTGCCTGGGAAATCATCGCTGCTTTTTCTCCGTGCTCACTCTCTCAGCGCTCAGTGCATTTTCCCTTACACCTTATGCCTTTACACCTCTACACCCTACACCCTTACACCTTTATACCTTTACACCCAATCCTTACACCTTTATACCTTGTATTTATGCGCTTATTTCTATTTGGAAAAGAGGCTTTTTGTCTTAAATTACATGATTAAAATTACGAACTGAAAATGTATATAACTAAACTGGAAATTGTGGGTTTTAAATCCTTTGCGACGAAGACTGTTTTGCAGTTTGGACAAGGGGTTACGGCGGTCATCGGACCCAATGGTTGCGGCAAGAGTAATGTTGTTGACGCTATCCGCTGGGTAATGGGTGAACAGAAAACCCATCTTCTCCGTTCCGAATCAATGGTGGATATCATTTTCTCGGGTTCCAAGAACCGGAAACCTGTGAATTACGCAGAAGTTTCGCTGACAATTCATAACAGAACCGGAAAACTGGGTGTCGCTTATACCGATGTTCAGGTGGGTCGTCGTCTTTATCGTGACGGCAGTAGTGAGTATCTTTTAAATGAAGTTCCTGTTCGTCTCAAAGATATCCAAAATCTTTTTGTCGATACCGGTATGAGCAATAATGCTTATTCCGTGATTGAACTAAAGATGGTTGAAGAGATCCTGAATGAAGATAAAGCCCAACGGAAACTTCTTTTTGAAGAAGCTGCGGGTATCAATAGATATAAATCCCAGCGTCGCTCTGTTAAACGCAAACTCGATGCTACCCAGGAAGATCTTGCCCGCCTGGAAGATATCGTTTACGAAGTTGAAAGTAATGTTCGTAGTTTAAAGCGTCAATTGGGTCGATATGAAAAATATGAAGGCTATGCCGAAGAACTGAAAAAACTAGAGATTACGCTGGCACAGACAAATTGGTATGATTACGAAGATAAGATCGTACCCCTTGAAAAGCAGCTTTCGAACAACCAAGTGCAAAACGAAGAAACAGGTAAACAGTTGGGTATTGAAGAAGCTATGTTGTCCAGCTATAAGAATGAAGTGACAGGCATTGAAAAAGAAATGCAGTCCATCAATGATGTATTGCAAGAAATGAATGAGAAGATCAACGCCGAATCATCCAAGCGTTTGGTCTGGCAGGAAAAGATCGCCAACGCCCAACGAAATCAAGAGCGATTACAGACAGAAAAAGAAAACGCAAAAGTTCGGTTACAGACAAATATTGAATTACAAAAGACCCTGTCTTCACAATTAGGTGAAGATGATCCTGAATTGATCAAAATGCGCGAGGAATTAGATGCTGCCCGAACAAATTTTGAAGAAGTACAAAAAATATTCCAGAATGCAACCAATAAACTTGATGACATGCGTCAAGATGTTCGTGAACAACAAAATCGTTTAGCTGATATACAACAGCAAATATTACGTTTGCATGATCAGCGTAAACAATATGCCCGTCTTCAAGATGAAGAAATTCAACGACGAGAACAATTAATCACGCGCTCCGAAACTCAGGAAGAACAGGTTGTTTCTCTTAAGAAAGAATTGGCTGATAAAGAAAAAGAACTCGAAAATGTAACATCTCTCGTTGAAAACTCAGAAAGTGAACGACGTGAGATTGAAAATAATATACAGGAATTGAACCGCGATATCGTTCATCGCCAAACGGCTTTTGAACGTAACCGTAGTGATGCTGCTTTTTACGAAGATCTGGTAGAATCGCTGGAAGGCTATAATCCGGGTGTTAAATATGTCATGAAGACACTGAAACATCCCGGTATCAGAGGGACAGTCGCCGAATTGATCTCTGTAGATAAGGAATATACTACCGCAATTGAGATCGCCTTGGGTAACGTTGCCAAATATTTGGTTTCAGAGAAAAAATCCGATGCCATGGATGTGATCGAAGAACTTAAACGAACACAGCGTGGCCGGGTCAGTATTGCCCCTCTTGATGTCATGACAAAACGTGTTAAACCACCGATCAAAAATCCTTTTAAGGACAGCAATGTTCTTACTCATGCGATTGATATTGTTCATGCCGATAAAGAGAATCACCTATTGATAGATTATTTTCTCGGGAATGTTCTTATCGTGAAGTCTTTGCGTGACCTTTCTCAAGATGCTCTTAAGGATGGTCGTTTTCGCTATGTAACACCTGACGGTGATTATATGGACCAGAGAGCCATGATACGAGGTGGAAAAGGCAGTAACAGAAGTCAGCAGATCATTGGTCGACAGGAAAAGTTAGATGATTTGAATAAATTGGCTGAGACGTTGAAAAACGATCTTGAAGCCGGTAAGACTGAACGCGAAGAACTGGAAAAGAAACGCCTGACACTGATCAAAGAGATCGGTGAAAGATCGCGTTCTTCCAAATCTCTAATGCATGAGCGCATGGAACTCGAAAAGAAAATGTCTGCTTTATCTTATGCCGTAGAACATCAGCATGACAGTATGGAAGAGATCGATAAAAAGACCGAAGACTATGCAAGACGCATTCTTGAGATCGATCGTCAAGTTACAGCTTCAGAAGATTCTTTACAGGCTATTAAATCAGATGAAAATAAAGCTCAAGCTGATCTTGAACGTTTCCGTGCCGAATACGCAGGTATTTTGAATAAACGCGATACATTGAACGCTGAACTTCAGGATATGCGGGTTGCTTTGATCGCTCGTGAAAAAGAAAAAGACAATGTTCGTTTCCAATATAAAAATGCCACAGCGACTATCGAAGAGATGACAAAACGTCTCGAAGAGATCGAAGAACAGCATATTGATTTGAATGCCTTGATCAGCGATGGTGAAAAGACCATGATATCTTTAAAAGATATTTTAGAAGGTCTTAGATCAGAACGGGAAAAAGAACGGGAAGAAAGAGATACAGTCTATAAACAACTCAGCGCAAAGCGTGATCAGATCCAGAATGTGGAGCAAGCTATTACAGAGCGTCATCGTCGCCGCGAAGATGTTTTTGAAACCTTACGCGATCTTGAGGTTAGTGTCAACGATCTTCATTTAAGACAGAATCAGCTTAAAGAGCGCATGTTTGATCGTTATCATATTGATATTTTGAAACGTCCTTATGAACCAATGGATATGGATCTGCCTGAAATGAAAGACAAGATCCAGAAATTATCACACCGAATTGAACTTATCGGTCCAATAAATATGGCGGTCCGTGAAGAATACAATGAACAATCCACACGAATGAATTTCCTCAAAGAACAACGCGAGGATCTTCTTGGCGCGGAAATTAGTATCACTGAAACTCTTGATAAACTAGATAATGAAGCGCGAAAACAATTCACTGAGATTTTTACTCAGATCCGTGAAAATTATAAAAAAACATATAAGCTCTTTTTTGAACAGGGTGAGTGTGATATTCGACTTGAGGGATCAAATGACCCACTCGAGGCGGATGTGGAAATTTTCTCTCGTCCCAAAGGACGACAGATGAAATCCTTGCGTGCCTTGTCCGGTGGAGAGAAAGCCCTGACAGCCATCGCGTTACTCTTTGCAATTTATCTGGTCAAACCTTCTCCATATTGTATTTTGGATGAAGTCGATGCTCCTCTTGATGATACAAATGTTAAACGATTTACCCACGCACTTGAGCATTTCACCGAAAGAACCCAGTTCATTATTGTTACACACAATAAATTGACGATGCATGCCTGCGATTATCTCTATGGTATTACGATGCAGGAAGAAGGGGTTTCTAGTGTTGTTTCTGTGAAATTCAAAGGCAACGAACTCGAAAAATTAAAATAAGAAGACTAGCCATGAAGAAATGCATACTAATTTTATTAGTGGTATTATTCAGCCTTTTATCTGCAAACGATTTTCGTTTCTATGCTGATTATGCCACGTTTTTCGACAATGAAAAATCATTTGTTGAATTGTACTATATGTTGCCTCGTTTTGCCATGGAACGCCACGAGGCGGCGAATGGCGATTCATACGGTAAATTTCTACTGGCTGTAAATATCTTTCAAGGTGAAGAAAAAGTATATGCCAAGACACTGATGATCGATGATGTGCTTCCGGTAGGTGATACATTAAGATCCAATGACTTTATACCGGAAATATTGGCACTACATCTGCTCCCGGGTATTTACCGTATGAATTCAATGGTGAAAGATATGAATTCCGGGAAATTGTCTGAGCGCGAAGGCCCCCTTGAAGTGAGAGCTTACGATTTGTCTGTTTTGGATATCAGTGATATTGAGATCGCTTCTTACGTAGGACATACTCAAGATGCCAATAAATTCACCAAATTGGGAACATACGATGTGGTTCCGCTAGCGAATCCTGAGTTTGATAAGCATATGGGTATGTTTTATACCTATTTTGAAATTTACGAATTGAAGGACGGAGGAAAATATACATTCTCTAGTTCAATGCGAGATCTTAACGATGAAATAGTTCTTGAAAATGAAGTTGTAGAAAGAGTATCTCCTGGAAAATATGATGTAATCATTGATTATATGGATATTCGCGAAATACCACAAGGCATCTATGATTATCATGTCGTCATCAAAAATGAGGATTCCGGTGAAATTGCAGAAGCACGTAAGCATATTTATATGATCAGGGAAACTGAAATGGATCTTTTGGTCTATGATGAATATTCTTTCTTTGATGATGCCGGCTTGGACTCGATCTTTTTAATTCTAAAACCTCTGATGAGTCAAGCTGAGATTAAAAACTACCGTAATGCCAGGATCGAGGGAAAGCGGCACCTATTCGTGGAATTTTGGAAGAAACGCGATACCAATTTGAGTACAGTTGTAAATGAATACTATATTGATATTATGGCTCGTATTCGTTATGCAGAAGAGACTTATACTTATTTGAGCAAAGGCGCAACCAGCGAGCGCGGAAGAATATTATTGAAATATGGTTATCCCAGCGAGATACAACGCTCGAATATTGGAGGATATACAAAAGATTATGAGATCTGGTTATATGAAGGTATGCGTGGAGATATTAAATTCGTATTTTGTGATACCCGGGGACGAGGGTTGTACGAATTGGTCCACAGCAATATGGAGGGGGAAATTTATAATGCCAACTGGAAGGATATTCTCACGGCCGGCGCGAAAAGTTACTAATTTTTTAAATTCTTTAATAGATTGGATATATCCGCCACAATGTACTTGTTGCGGAAAAGAGCCCGATCTATGCCCGTTTTTATGCAAAGAATGTTATCAAAAATTATTACTGTTTGATAATACACCCGATTCTATTGTTTATCATAAAGATCATCCTGCCGATCGAGTGAAAGCTATGTTCTATTTTGATGAAATATTACAACAACTTATTCATGATATTAAATATCGAGATGCTTCTTATGTCGCAAATTATCTTGGACGAAAGATAGGTGAATATTATAAACTATCTGAATTTTCTCAATGTGATGCTATACTGCCGGTTCCATTGTTCTCTGTTCGCAAACGGGAGCGAACCTATAATCAGTCAACCTGTCTGGCTAAAGGAATTTCAAAGGAGTGGGGGATACCAATAAACGAACGATTGGTCAAACGGTGTAGAAATACGAATACTCAGACCAAATTAAATAAAGAAGAGCGTCGCAAGAATATTCAAGGTGCATTTCGGATTAAGAAGAAAACAATATTACCTGAACATGTTTGTATTATAGATGATGTTTTTACTACCGGAGCCACGACTATGGAAATGGCGCGAACGCTTAAAAAAGCAGGTGTAAAAGAAATTTCAATTCTGTGTCTAGCGACACCCCTAAGAAAAGATAAAAGTATAAAGGCAAAAGATAAAAGTTAAGAATGAAAAAGATAAGACTATGCTCTGTAGTAATGTGATTAATACAAATTATTTATTGATAAACTACTAAAGCACTAAATTTCTAAATGATAACATAAGCAAAAACATTCCTCACTAATGTTTGAGATAAAATATTTTATGAACGATAATAAAGTTTAATTAAAGATCTTTTTACTTGGGATGATCACCCAGCAGATCAGATAGACAAGGATAGCCGGGAAAATAGCAGAAAAGATCGTTATAAATACATAGAGGACCCGAACAAGCGTTACATCAATACTAAAGTAATCCGCAATACCTGCCATAACGCCACCGATCATGGAGTTGTCAATTGAGCGATAAAGTTTTTTATTTGTCATTTTGCCCTCACGCATAATGAAAAAGATACAATAATTAGTTATGGATGTCAAGAATTGTAAATTAATATACCCTTTTCTGAATTTCACCCCTTGAAAAAACCTTTTTATGGGTAAATAAAAAACCCTGTTTTTCAACAGGGTTTTTAGTGCTTTGCTCCGGAGATAGGAATCGAACCTACAACCTAGTGGTTAACAGCCACCCGCTCTACCGTTGAGCCACTCCGGAATACAAAAAGCCAGCTAATTTAGTCAGAAAACATCCCTCAGTCAATAAAAAAATGAAAAGCTTTTTCCATATCTTCAAAACAAGAGTGTGACACACGTCACATATTGAAATTTCAACTTGAAAATGATAGTTTCTCTTTCTACTTTTGATCAGCGACACACTAAAAATACGGAAAAATTATGGAATTCAATCTTCTCAGAATTTGGCATCAAAAATTATGTAGAGATCTTTCTCTAATATATATATTGCAACCTCCATAAACGGGATATTAAACAATAAACATTAAACATTAAACTTTTTAAACCTTAAAGAGGGGTTGACAAATGAAAAAGATCACTTTTATTTTAATTAGTATTTTATTGTTAGTATTACTTACATCCTGTGGCGAAAACCTTGCTCCACAAACAACACGACTTGATGAACTTAAATTGCAATATGATCCGATCGGAGTAGGTCATAATGAAGCATTGGAAGAAATTCATCAACTTTATAGGGCGCAAAGGAATGTACAAAACGATCTATTAAGCTATTCAAACTGTATAGAGATCGCTGAAGAACATTTTAATTTTGTGAATGTAAAAAATAAATATATTGCTCGGGAGATTAGCTCACTTATAAGCAATAAACGCCAATTTGCTAAATCTAGTGTAAATGCAGAGGTCGTAGATATTTTATCTGATAGTCTTGAGATCATCGCGAAATATCCACAGATCTTTGATTCAATTTCGGTTATACTGGATGCTCCGATCAATATACAAGACAAAATACAGTACTTAGAAGGCATCTATCTGTTCACAGATGAACAAGTTGAAAATATCGAAGAAAAAGAATCCATAATGAATGGTATTTCTACTACGATCCATTCCATCTCATATTGGAATGAAAACATGGATGATTGGCAGCAAACATTAACAGGGAGTATGTCTAAGCCTACGATCGGTATTATCGGTGTAATCGGTATCATTGATGGAGCAGGTGCTATCATCGGTACGCTAGAGGGCATAAGGGATACTTATAAAGGTCAAGACGGACGGCTAGAGATCATTGTCGGTCGTGCTATTGGTGAGGCCGCTAAGACATCGTCATATGCCTTTTTAGCTATCATAATGCTGTGAGGAAAATCATGAAAAAAATACTATCAATTATTATTCTAATCGCATTGGTCTTTATGTTGGAATTCAATGTTTTTAAAAACCTATTGCCGGATATCTATATCTGGGTTGAATCCATATTGGCCTTTGGGGTATTAATTGGACTTCTTGCAT
>CAYTLV010000003.1:16485-18602 GCA_964438445.1 uncultured bacterium
TATATCTGGGTTGAATCCATATTGGCCTTTGGGGTATTAATTGGACTTCTTGCATGGAATGATATTCTGAAAAAAGTTAAATAATGTAAAAGTGCCGCTGAAACTCAGCGGCACTTAAATTATTCATTTTATGTAGTTCTATCCAAATACCGCATGACAGACGATTACAGATGCGATCATTCCCGCTAAGTCGGCAGTTAATGCTGCTGGTAGAGCATGACGAGTCTGTTTCACATTGATCGAACCGAAATAAACGGCAATAATATAAAACGTAGTTTCCGTTGATCCCATCATCGTTGAAGACAGACGGCCGATAAAGGAATCTGCTCCATGTGTCTTGATCAATTCAGACATGATCCCAAGGGCACCTGAACCCGAAAGAGGTCGCATAATAGCCATTGGAACAACTTCGCCGGGCATTCCGATTTTACTTGTGATCGGAGAAATGATCCAGGTCAGGATATCCATAGCACCCGATGAGCGGAAAACTGAAATAGCTAAGAAGATCGCAACAAGAAAGGGAATAATGCGCAAGGCAACCTGAAAGCCTTCTTTTGCACCTTCGGTGAATTCCTCATAGACCTTAATCCCTTTTGTATAACCATAAATGGGTATGAATACAATGATCATAGGTATAGCTAATACAGAGATTACTTGCATAACATCTGCAAATGAGAAAAGGATAAAAGACGCAACCAGAACAGCCAGGACAACAAAAAGAATGATCTTATTTTTAAGATTCTTCATTGTTCACCTCCTCATCGCCTTCTTCAATATAATTTTCTACCTGATACCTCGGAAGTTTCTGCAGTATTCTAGATACAATTATTGCTACAGTGGTTGAAACAACCGTAGCAATAATCACCGGTGCAATGATCTCCGAAGGATTCGCTGATCCTGCCGCAGCACGAATACCAATGATGGTTGCTGGAATAATTGTCACACTTGAAGTACTCATCGCCATGTATGTAACTTGAGAATTGGTAGCAATAGTTTTATGTTTGTTTAATTTCTGCATGTCAGCAAAAGCTTTCAATCCTAAAGGAGTTGAAGCATTTCCAAGCCCCAGCATTGTTGCCGATAAAGCCATGATGATAGAACCCATAGCTGGATCTTCGGGTGGGATCTCCGGGAAAAGCCGAACCATCACAGGTTTTAATCCGCGAGCTAAAACATTGATTAACCCTGATTTTTCGGCGATCTTCATAATACCTAACCAAAGGGCCATCAAACCTACAAGACCCAAAGCCAATTCAACAGCGAATTTCGAATAGTCAAACACTGAATTTGTTAGCAGACTCAAAGGTTCAAAGCTTGGAGCTAAATAGATGCCCAGTGGAGTTAAAGTGACTCCAAGACACCTAACAGCTGCAACGACTACACCAATAATTATCATGGCAAGCCAGATAATATTTATCATACTTGTCCTCTCCTTAAATGCTGGTTATAACGAAAAATGATACTATATATCAAGGCAAAATGTAATGATAAATGTGCATTTGCCCAAACGATAAATTGATTATTAAGATGCAAAAATACTGAAATGATGAGAAATAATAAGTCAGAAAGATTAATACATTTTTATTCTACAGTAGTTTTATCTTTTTCGGACACAGATCGGTTTTTTCTAAAGATAGCGGCAAAAAGACGTTCACGGAAAATATTGAAAGCGACAAGTACAACTAACACGATCACTCTTGCCCACCAAGGGATAGGTAATATAGCGGATACAACAATAATTGTAATACCAAGTAGGGTATGACCCAGAAGGTTTTTCCAATCTTTTAAGTATTTCCAGATATTTAAAAAGAAATTTTTCATGAGGATTATCTCCGTACCCCAAATTTTTCTACCCAACGTTCTTTCAGTTTTACTTCAGGATTCCGTTTAGTTAATTCAAGTTCTTCATATGCAACTGAGTGGAGTAATTGTCGCCAGTCAAAATAATTGGGATATTTATAAGACCGATCAGGATGTACGGCATTAGTCAACAAGATAACATATACATTGTTTTCAGCATCTATCCAAAGGGATGTACCTGTATATCCGGTATGACCAAAACTATGAGATGAAATATAGATACCACCTGAGCTTTCACCTTCGGGACTATCCCAACC
>CAYTLV010000003.1:18702-27194 GCA_964438445.1 uncultured bacterium
GTATCTTCCATTTTCAAAGGAGAAAATATAGCTTGTTTCAGATATTTATTTTGAGCCATTCCTGTGACACTTTCTACTATTTTGCCCATTACCATTAAACCTATATCGGAATAAACCGTATTTACTCCGGGTTTGGTTTTTAATTCAGATTGGAATACGCTGTCCCAACGGGATTCAACAGAACAATCCATTTCATAGAATAATCTAAAAGGTTCAAAACCTGCCGTATGGGTAAGAAGATGGCGGACTGTTATTGTCTTTTTCAGTGCTGTTTGAACATCATTCGGTCCTTGTAATTCAGGGACGTATTTTACTGCAAAATCATCAAGTGAAAGTTGACCATTTTCCACTAATTTCATAACGGCCGAGGTTGTTCCTACTACCTTGGATATGGAAGCCAAATCAAAGATATCATCTTTTTTCGTTGCTTGTTTTTGAGCATAAGTATGATAACCAATTGCCTGATGGTATATGATCTTATCACCCTGACCTATCATCATGACGCCGCCGGGCCAAGCTGAATCCGCTACTGCATCTTCCAGAATATTAGTTAATGAATCATATTTTAATGTTTTATTGGCGCATCCTGTCAAAGACAGAATTGTCAAGATGATAGAGATGGCCATAATATAATATCTTCGCATAATGTCCCCTGTTTATTCAAGGTGCTTGATAATGCAAAAAATATGTGTAAATTTCAATGTAAAATTAATTTGAATATGGATGTATAACAGCAATGAATAAAAAGATAATATTACTTCCTCTGTTGATCATACTCGCCCTTAGCTCGTGTAGTCGGGAACCTTTGCTGACCTTACAGGGAAGCACGATGGGGACATGGTACACTGTAAAAATATCCGGTGTTGATTCTGAACATGATCAAAATCGAATTGAGATGGCTGTGAATACTGCGTTGACAAAGGTAAATCATAGTTTAAATACATATGATCCCGAAAGTGAAATATCGAAATTTAATATCTATAACGAACCGGGTGCATATCCGGTTTCCGAAGAATTTATGCTGGTAAGTAAAACAGCAGAATATATTTATTCCGAATCCAATGGTGCTTTTGACCCGACAGTAAAGGAATTGGTTCGTTTGTGGGGATTTGGCGATAGTGGCATTAGTAAGAAACCTGATCCAATGGTACTGAAAACAGCTATGGAACATATAGGAATGAATAAAATTCGACTTTTCGTGAACGGAATATTGAAGAAGGATCCTGAATTACAATTGGATTACTCGGCTATAGCAAAAGGCTATGGAGTGGATGTTGTGCTTGAAGAACTTGTCTTACTTGGATATGAAAATATTCTTGTTGAGATCGGGGGAGAAGTAAGAGCAAAAGGAAAACGAAACGGGAAACCTTGGCGAATTGGAATTGCAGTTCCTGATGAGAAAAATATTGGGAATGAGCAAACAGCTGAGGTTATTATTTTGAACAATATGGCTTGCGCAACATCAGGAGACTACCAGCAGTTTTATGAAGAAGAAGGTGAACGATATTCTCATTTGATAAATCCCAAAACCGGATATCCCATTAAACATGAAGTTACATCAGTTACCGTTGTAACAGAAAACTGTATGTTGGCCGACGCTGCAGCAACAGCAGCAATTGTTTTGGGAAAAACAAAAGGATTGGAATTCATTGAATTTCTTGACAGTGTGGAAGCATTTTTTATTTATAGAGAAGAAGATTTATTGAAAACGGTTTCAAGCTCAGGATGGGGAGAAGTAACTGGAAACTAGTAAATAGTGACTGGTTTAAATAAATATAGGAGCTCGATATATCGAGCCCTTTTATTTTGTATGCTATAAAATTGAAAAGTTGAAGAATCTATTCATTATTCGTAAAATATATCGCGTCATCCTGAACTTGTTTCAGGATCTCTTTGTGATCATGATTCTGTATATTGTTTATTGAAATGAATAATTTGAGATTCCTCCGCTACTCCGCCAGCTGGCCCCAAACAATCGGGGGTCGAAATGACAAACAATGCCTAGGATTAAAGTTTACTCTACGAAGCTTTAGCATAGTAGAGACTAAAGTACAAAGATTAAAGTGATAGTAAAATATGAGTATTGTATTCTTCAGTTACTAGTCTGCCGTGCCGCCCCGATTCTTCGGGGTAGCAAAGGCAGGTTATTCGTTACTAAACATACTTCCTTATCTCATCAATACTTTTCCGTTTCTTATCCCGAATTTTTTCATGTCCGGAATATCCCAGTGTTATGACCAAGGCGGGCTTTTTAGGTGCTTTAATATCCAATAGCTTCATGATCTTGCGTGTTTGAAACCACCCAAGTATGCAGGTTCCAAGACCTTCTTCAGCGGCTTGTAAACAAAAATGTTCAGCAGCGATCCCAACATCAATCAGATTAAATTGGCGATTTTTCAATATTCCGCCGATCGCATATAGTAATTTTGGTTTCCAGGAGTTCAAGACTACCAATACAGGTGCAGAAGGAACAAAACGATTAAATTTGATCAGATCTGAATACGTTGCATAAGCCACTTTATTCTTTAACTCGGGTTCTTCAACGACAATGAATTCCCAAGGTTGAGTATTTGACGCCGAGGGTGCAAGTCGAGCTGCTTCAAGGCATCTTTCTATTTTTTTCCGCTCGACCGATTTATCTAAATATTTCCGGTCACTTTGACGTGTTTTAATCAGATCAATTAATTTCATAATTGTGGCTCTATCTCTTCTTTGTAAAGTTTGAAGAATCTTTTTTCAATTTCATCTCGTACTTCCCTGTAGACCTTCAATCTTTTTTTAAAACCACCTTTTGCATGAATAGGATCAGGAAAAGGAATATGCATACGATTCTTTACTTCTCCGGTAAAGATCGGACAAGTTTCATTTGCATAATCACAAACTGTAATAACATAATCGAAAGGATCTTTCATGTAATCATAAACGTGTTCGGGAACATGTTTGCTGATATCGATGCCTTTTTCTGCCATAACTTCAATGGTTTCGGGCATAACACGATATGCTGGATGAACACCGGCTGAATAAACTTCCATTTCGTTATTGAAATGATTTAAAAAACCATGTGCCATTTGAGAACGACAAGAATTACCTGTGCATAAAACTAAGATCTTCATGTATTATTCCTTATTGCGTTTTTTTGTAAGTAAACGGATGATGATAATGCCTAACCAAATTGGCCAAAGTCGTATGATCCAAAAGAAGACGACAATGATTCCTTTTAATCCGCTGTGTAAAGCGCGAAGCAAAGTGGGGAAAAAGGCATCCGATTTATTCGGGATATAGCTTGTTTGAGTTACCTCATAGATATTGATGCTTAGCTCACTCATTTCAACTTGCCCGCTTAGATATTTCAAGCGAGCTTCCTGTGATTCGATCTCTTCCTGTAAACGGCGGATCTTATCTTCTACAGTGATCATATCCGTAACGGTTTCAGCTTTCTGAAGTAGTTCACGATAACGGGCTAAAGCTTGTCGTTTTGTTGATAGTCGTGTTTCAATATCAATGAATTGTTCCGTAACATCACGGGCTGAAATATTTTTTTCTTCCAGTCGTCTTATCTCATCACCGGCAAGCAAGGCAGTAATGAATGTTTCAAATTTTTCTGCCGGTATACGAAGGGTTAAATAAGTGTAAAAACGATCACCTTGACTGTATTGGCGTTCGCTTTGTACCTCACCTTTAAATTCTGATAACAATTTATTAATAGCTTTTAATGAAGAGTCCATTTCATTGACTTCATAACGCAGATTTGCTGTGCGAATGATCTTTTGATCGTTGCTTGATTCTTGTATTAATGCACCTGCAGACATGGCTCGCTTAGGTGTTGCGGCTTTATCATAATAAGCCATATTCTCATTATTATCAGTGAAAATTTGTTCATTTGTATCGCAAGATATTAACAACAAAATAATTGAAATGAAGAGTAGAAAACGTTTCATTTTAAATCCTTTTATTTAACTCCTGTTGAGCCAAATCCACCCTGTCCTCTGTCGGATTCGCCAAGTTCTTCTACCTCTAATATCTCAGGATGTTTCGGAATTTGAAAAATAAATTGAGCAACTCGATCACCAGCATTGATCTGAAAATCTTCTTCGCCAAAATTAGCTAAAATAACACCGATCTCATTACGGTATCCAGCATCGACTGTGCCTGGAGCATTTAAACAAAAGACACCTTTTTTGAAGGCAAGCCCCGAGCGGGAGCGAACCTGTAATTCCATTTCTACGGGGAGTTCAACGGCCAAACCGGTTTTGATCAATACCCATTTTCCGGCAGGAATAATTTT
Organism: uncultured bacterium; assembly: GCA_964438445.1. Taxonomy (GTDB): domain Bacteria; phylum Fidelibacterota; class Fidelibacteria; order Fidelibacterales; family Fidelibacteraceae; genus M50B103. The sequence continues at coordinate 22,988 of CAYTLV010000003.1, forward strand.
GTCTTCAACAGAGGTAACATCATAACCCGCGTCATAAGCATGTTGTTGACTGGGGATAAGAGCATGAGGTGAGAGACGCTTAAATTTTACTTTCATTGTGACTTAAGTCCTTATTTATTGAAGTTTTTACTTGACTTTAACCCAATTTATCATGAAAATCACAACTGCGATGCCGAGGTGGTGAAATTGGTAGACGCAGTGGACTCAAAATCCACCGGGCTTCGGCCCTTGCGGGTTCGATTCCCGCTCTCGGTACGACTTAAAACCCTTCGAAAGAAGGGTTTTTCAATTCACGACTCAAAATCCACTGTCCGTCAGCCGACGGACATGCTTGCCCTGCGAAGTTCTGATCAAGATCAGAACGAAGAGGGGCGGGTTCCCCCGATCATTCGGGGCGCCCTCGGTACGAACATAACCCTGCATGAAAATGTGGAGGTTTTTGTTTTTCACGAACAAATATTTCAAGTGCGTAAAATTAAGGGGAAGGGAAGTAAAATACAATTGAAATTGTAAACCATGATATGTAGAGCTACGTTACATCGTTGTATAACGTGAATAAATAATGTGACTCCTGTCACACCTTGATTTAATGCATTGAATTTGATCAAATGGTGTTATTTATTTATGCATGGGAAAGGAATTATATAAGGGTAAGTATCGCACGAAAGCCTTGAGAATTAAATGGTGGGATTATTCCGAAGATGGGGATTATTTTATTACAGTTTGTACGCTTGAAAATGGCAATGTTCTTGGACAATTATCCAAGAATGATATAAATTTGAACATTCGAGGCAAGATCGTTAAAAAATATTTACAGGAAATCCCGGATCATTTTGACAATGTAAAATTACGTTCATGGATAATCATGCCTGACCATATTCATCTTTTACTACGGATCCGCAATAAACGAAAATTGGTAGAGGCGCAGCATTGCTGCGTCCCAAATAAAAATACCGACAATACATTTTCCGGAATATCGGGAAAAATAAATTCCACATTACCCAAAGAATGCAATGTTGTGAAAAATGAATATTCAGAGACGCAGCAATGCTGCGTGCCTACCAATAATTATGAAAAGAATATGCGTAATAATAATGTATCCAATACATTTCATCGATTGAAACCTGGATCGATCCCTGTAATTATTCGATCATTTAAATCGATATGCACACGTACAATTCATTCAATTGAAAACAATAAAAAATTCAAATGGCAAAAATTATATTACGATAAAGTTATTTTTAATGAACAAATTTTACAGAATGTTGAAATTTACATCCGCAACAACCCCAAAAATTCATCCCATAAACAAAACCCCCATTCAAACGAACGAGGGTATGATTTGAATGTTTAAATTATTTTACAGAAAGATCAGGGTAAACAACACACCCAAAACACCCAGAGCCGCTAAAACTGCGACCACTTTTCTGGGCATTTTGCCATTATTACTCATGGCTTTACCGAACATGCCAAATACAACAGGATGGATCAAGAATGGCATGGCAAAGATAAAGGAGATCAAGCCAGCTGATTCAGCACCAAACATGCCGCCCTGGATAGAAGCAAAGAGTCCAAAGTGTGAGATAGCTGAGCTATTGGCCATTGCCGCATATTCAAGGCTCATCCCGGCAAAATGTAACATGATGAATCCACCAAAGACAGCTACCAATTACCAACCAAGTGAGAAAAGTATCAATCCTTTGATTTCTTTACTTTCCTCATTGTTTGCTTTTCGTAATGTTGTAAGTGCAAAGTAAGTCAATACTGCCCCAACAAGCACAACTAGCAAAGATGGGATCAGAAGTAATTTCCCCCTTGTTGCGCTTATGGCAAGAATGGTAAATACGAATAAATGTCCGAAAAATGGAATATTGATCATGACCGGACCGCGTTCTTTTGCCACATTTCCAAGGTCACCGGCGGTACAGGCACCGGTCAATCCTGAGTGCGATAAAGAGCCCGCCATACCGGGCGCGAGGATATCGACTTTGTTTGCTTTGCCCAAAAATACCAAGAGAGCAATACCAACGAACATCCAAAATAATTGACCAAAAAACCCGAATGCCATAATCTGAAGCATTCCATCTAATTCAAAGGCAGAGATCAGTCTTGAACCGCCAATAATGAATACAGCAGCTAAGACCATGAGGATACCACCGAATAAAAGTGAACGAATAGTAGGGCCCGGTTTCCAGTTTGAGAATATCATACCTAATCTACTGGAGATCAACATGGCAAAGAATATTTGCGGTAAGGCGATAAGGTCTTTGATCCAAATAGAAATGAAATATGATGATATCAATATACCAAGAATTCCAACAATCTCTACAAGCCCCCGACCAAGATATTTGCGTTTATCGTCTATAATGGCTTTTCTGTCTATTAAAATGATAGCACCTGCGATACCAAAAAATGCAATTAAGGGGTAGAAAGTACCCAATACGCCTGAAGTTTGACCAAGAATGATCCTTTTTAAACCTTCAATTCCGAGTAGGATAAAATAGGCTCTTACGATAAATATGAACTGAGTGCCTCTGGTGCCAAGCATCACTTCATTTTCATTCAAAACCACATCATCTTTACCCGGTAATTTGGGTTTAAAGAAAGTATTTCTCAGCTTTTGTCCGCCAACAAAAAAAGTAGCTACGAGTGCCGTGATCGTTACAGCAGACGATAAGCCGATAATTGGGAATTCTTTTAGACCGGGAGTACCGATCCCAGTGATTTCAATGATCAAACCCAGAGTGAGGCCAAAGATCACAATAATGAGAATTGGAGAATACTTGCTTCCGGCTACTACGGCTCGAGAGATCAAGATCACCGGCAGAAGTAACAATAAAGTTAACCAAAAATGGTTAAGAATTTCTAAACTGGCCATTTTCCTTACTTCTTATCCTTTTAGAGAAGTTTTTAATATCACATTTAAAAGTGAATGGTCGTTCTACAAAAATATTTAGTTAATTGATTGGTGTTTTAAAATTTATATTATCTTTAAACGCAAAACATGATAAAACGCATGATATCCAGCATGTCATCCGCTTCAAAACGGGTAATATGTGCAGATATGGCTTTAGCCCCCGGATAGTAGGAAGCTTTGAAGGCGTTTATGTGTTTTGTGTATCGAATATCAAGAACAAAATGTTCGGGAACAGACATGGAAAATAATTTCATATCTTTTTTTAGTGCTTTTTCAACCCCTGCTTTAATTCTTTCAACTGCAAGTTCAGGATGAATGCAAAGTGTTGCGTTTCCGGTTCCCTTGTTGGTTGCAACAGTTTCTATTTGAGGATCAAAATTCATAGCTCGTTCACACATTCCGGCATCACCCGATAAAAAAACAGGAACAACACCATGAGTTCGTGCAACAAGTGCATGTAACATGAATTCTGAACATAATTCGCCATTTAAAGACATTTCCGATATCGTGACTGAAGACATGGTATGTGCAAGAGGATTGTCATTAGAGCCCGAAGGGGAGTGATAGCCGATAAAAGCAACAGCATCGAATCCTTCATCAATACCCCAAACCATGGAATAAGGATGCCGGCTCCAAGAGCGAATAAGCTTTACTTCTTTTGGGAGGTCTTCAGCTTTTAGATTCCTACCTGAATCGTGAGCATCTTTGACCACGATATCCGTAGCTCCGGCGGCTAATGCACCTTCGCAGGCAGCTACAACTTCGCGAGTCATTTGCGTCCGGAATTCAGAATAATCGGCATTGCCTTTATTGGTTTCAGACCAACTGTTAATGCCGGTAATACCTTCAATGTCCGCGGAAATAAAAAAGCGCATGCTTAATCTTTCTTAGTCTCTTCTACATCGTGAAGCTCAAGTTCATCATCAAAGTCAAGTTCCGGATTGTTGAGTAAAAATCTGTCCAAAAGATATTTGCTCACAACGCCCAAACCGGTCAGTACTACGCCGGCGATGATCAGCTTTCTACTTGCTTTCATTTTAGTCCTCCAGATAATTGATCTAATATACGCAAATGCAGTGAATTGTCAAAGTAAATCGGGAGATCAAATTGGGTAAATAATAATTATTTGGTTTTTCTCCAGCGTGTATGGACACGAGTAATACTTTGTCCTGAATTCTTATTGATAATATGGTGTAAGCCGTTTATTTGTTCCTCATTATCAATTAATTGACATTGAGATTCAATTTTATCCCCGTAAAATGCTTGTCCTTTGAACGTAATTTCCGCATC
>CAYTLV010000003.1:27294-29950 GCA_964438445.1 uncultured bacterium
ATTGTCAACTGTCAATTGATTTACAGGTGAAGTTCTTTTCCTTCTTCGTCCAGCACTTTTCTTAAAGCACCATCATGGGCGGCAAGTCTTTTGCGAGCAGTTTCGGCATCTACATCCAATAGAACCATAACCAATGCTGTTTTAACGCTACCTTCGGATTCTTTGAGTTTAACCATGCCATTATCATAGTCCGTATCAGTACAATGACGAATAATACGTGCACCGCGGTCCCAGAGTTTTTTATTTGTAGTCATCAGATCGACCATCAAGTTACCGTAGGTCTTGTTCAACTTGATCATGGCAGTAGTGGTGATCATGTTAATGATCAGCTTAGTTGCTGTTCCAGCCTTCATGCGTGTAGAACCGGTAACGATCTCGGGACCGACAACAGCTTTGATGAGAACATCAATATCAGAAGTTTTTTTAAATTCATTACAAACTAAAAGTCCGGTTGTGCCACCGATTTCTTTGGTGCGTTTTAAAGCGGCATGAACATAGTCAGCCATACCACTGGTGGTAATACCCAATAAACAGTCATTTTCAGTAATGCCACGTTCATCTACGACCTTGTAACCGGCGTCAAAATCATCTTCGGCACCCTCAACAGCAGTGACTAATGCTGTTAATCCACCACACATGATGCCTTGTACAAGTTTGGGAGATGCGGAAAAAGTAGGAGGGATCTCTGAGGCATCAAGAACACCTAGACGACCACTGGTGCCGGCGCCGACATAATATAGACTTCCACCTTTTTTCATGGAAGCAACTACGGCATCAACGAACTCTTCGATCTCAGGAATAGCTTTTGCAACGGCATGAGGAACTGTTTTATCTTCTTCGTTCATTGTAACGAGTATTTCGGATGTACTCATTTGGTCGATGTATTTGCTGGCCTGATTCTGTTGTTCGGTTGTCTTGTCGCTAATTTGTCGCATAATTTCCCTTTTTTTATCCTCCAAAATCGGTTATTATTTTAATATGAAAATCGCGTGAATACAAGTGAATAAAATGTTTAGTAAATACAGATATTTAGCAGTGATACTACTTACTTTTGCAACGGGAATCTTAGCAGATACCCTACCAAGCCGTTTTGACCTGAGAAATGTTGATGGAATAAGCTATGTCAGCTTAGTTAAATCTCAACAAGGAGGAACCTGCTGGACCCATGGAACAATGGCTTCAATGGAAAGCAATCTCATGAGAACCGGTACATGGGATTCCATAGATGAATTTTATGGTCCTGATCTTGCAGAGTACCATCTTGACTGGTGGAATGGTTTCAATTTATTCTTCAATCAGGATCTTGGGTATTATTCCTCGGCAGGCCTTGCCGTCCATATGGGAGGTGATTACCGGGTTGCCAGTGCGTACTTTTCCCGTGGCGATGGAGCTGTCCTAAATGACGATGCTCCGACCTATAAATATGCCTCGCCAAGACGGGATACTTCTTATACTCATTATTATCCTCGAACTATTGAGTGGTACCAGTTGAAAGACGATCTTTCGAATATTGATCTAATAAAACAAAAGATTATGGATCATGGTGCAGTGGGTACTTGTATGTTCGCTACAAATCTTTTCCTTAATGATTCAACAAATGGAAGTTTTTATCAACCACCATCAGGTCCAAATGATCCTAATCACTCTATTGCTATCGTTGGCTGGGATGATACCCTAACAACAGCGGCTCCAAATGCGGGGGCCTGGTTGTGCAAGAACAGTTGGGGAACTGATTGGGGCACAGTATGGGGAGGTCACGGATATTTTTGGATCTCTTATTATGATAAACATGCCGGACGGAATCCTGAGATGGGATGTGTTTCTTTTCAGGAAGTAGAAATAATGAAATACGACAGCATTTATTATCATGATTATCATGGTTGGCGTGATACCTTGGATGTTCAAGAAGCTGTCAATATTTTTGTCGCTGAAGCGCGCGATACTCTGGTTGCTGTCAGCTTTTTTACTGCCTCAGATTCTATAGATTATATTATTAAATTATATTGCGATCGAAATAATCTTATCAGCGATGATCCGCTTCGTTCACAATCGGGAAGCATTTTTCATGCAGGATTCCATACCATTGATCTTGATGAAAAAGCTGTTCTCATGGAAGGTGATTCTTTCTTTGTTTACCTTTATCTGGATAAGGGCGGGCAAGCTTACGACCGGACATCTGAGATTCCGGTTTTGCTTGACATTCCATCTTTATACAGACAAACTATGGCCGCTTTAACAACAGTACCATCCTTAGCTGCTCCAAATGAAAGCATTTTCAACTTAGGGGGAATTTGGGTTGATCTGCAAACGGTTAATACATCAGCAAACTTTTGCATTAAGGCTCTGGTAAAAAAAGGCAAATTCTCTTTGCAACAAGATACACCGGAGGCATCAAATTTGATCAGTGTGCATCCGAATCCTGTAAATGGAAGACTCATTATCGATTATCAATTAACTATATCTGCAAATGTAGCTTTGACTTTGTATGATATCAGGGGTAGACGTGTCAGAACCCTATGTGACAAACAACAGTTATCAGGATACCGTTGGGAAGAATTTGATGTTTCTGACTTGTCCAGCGGCGTTTATATTTGTATTTTTAAAACTGATGGTGTAAAAATCGATTCACAAAAAATACTGGTGATTAAGTGATTAA
>CAYTLV010000004.1:0-22454 GCA_964438445.1 uncultured bacterium
CATCCGCCAGCATCCCACCGGGGACCGCTTTCGTTTCATAAACATCTACATCACATCCTGATAATGCAAGATAGTAGGCACAGCTTAATCCCGACGGTCCCGCTCCAATAACGGCAACTTTTTTACCTTTCGCCTTATCTGAAATATGTGCGGCAATGGACCTTGTGTTTTCTGTAATATATCGTTTTATGTCCCTTATTCTAATCACATCATCATAATTAATGCGGGTACATTTTGTTTGGCAGGAATGATCGCAGATCATACCGGTAGCGGAAGGAAAAGGATTCGTGTTCAAAATTGTTTGAAGTGCCTTTTCATTCTCGCCTCGATTTATAAATGCCAGATATGCCGGAATATTTTGGTGTGTAGGACAGGTGTCCACACAGGGCGCAGAAATGCAATCATATGCGTTTAATTGGCGGTCTGTTTTAATGCTTTTATTTGTATGCTTGTAAATCGGATCTTTTTTAACCGATTCTGCATAATCTCTCAGGTGCTCATTATAGTCGACTTTGGGTTGATTTTGAATGTTTTCCAGATATTGCAATAAACGCGAATAACCACCGGGAAGCAATATATCTGAACAGACAGTTACGGGACTTAAACCACAAGATAGAATATCCGAGATATTATTGGCATTTGCACCACCGCAAAAGGAAATAGCCAGTTCAGGAAATACACCACGGAGTTTTGCTGCGACATTGATACTGATGGGATGAAGTGCTTTCCCGCTCATATACATGGACTCTTCCGAAAAAATATCTTTGTGATTCTTGGCTTCGAGTGTGTTTGTTAGTTTTATACCAAAAAACAATCCTTCATCTTTTCCGGTTTTTTGTAAAGATGTGATCAACTCGCATGCTGCATCAAAATGAATATCGTGCTCAAAAGCCACATCCGGGACATGGGTTTCGTAATCCATGGTTTTATTCAGGATAGAATTAATCTCTTCTTGACCCAAAAGAGTAGGGTTGAGTTTAATAAAAGTATGGAGCTTTTTCTCGGTGAGCAAATAATGACCAATGGTTTCTATCTCATCAGCCGGACAGCCGTGCATGGTGGATAAAGTGATATTGTTCGAGATCATATCGGGAATATCGATCTTGTCGATGTCGGGATAAATTTTTCGGATCTCTTTGATCATGCTTACTTTTTCGGCTGAGCAATTGTTCATTTTATCAAAGAACCACTGCACATTATCTTGGAGTATGCCTTTCATATCATAACCAACACTCATATTAAAGACGGTACCACATTCTTTCGGGTATTTAAATTCATGACGTAAAATATGAATAATGATCCAAGCCTTAAGATACTCTTCGTATGATTGTTTGATCTTGAGTTCTTGCGACCACTCACAGTTATAACCTTCATCGCTGATATCAATACAAGGTTTTGAGACGTCAATTTCATCCAATGTTTGGATGGTTTTTAATTCTATATAACGTGCCCCACATAACCATCCGGTAATAATATTTTGCGCCATCTGCGTGTGCGGTCCCGCAGCCAAGCCGATGGGTGTTTCGAGATCTTGCCCAAATATGGCCGTCTTGAAAACATCCTCGTTATTTGGCACAAAGAACGAAGAAATATAAACACCAAAAATACTGCCGTTTTTTAACGACTTAAGGATCATTGACAAAAGTTGTCCCATTGGAATAGGGTATAGTGTATCACGCATAATATGTCTCGTGTAGTTTTCTGACCGCAATTACGATCTCTTTGTTCATTTGTTCTTCATCTACAGAATGAATTGTATTATCCGAAAAGATGATCTTGCCTTCAGAGATCGTCATGTGCATTTCTTTTCCCTGCACACCAAACATCAAATGGTAAAATAAATTATCCATTGAAATGGGCGTAACCGGGCGATAGTTGGTGATAGCAAGATCGGCGATCCCATCGACCTTTAATGTGCCGCTGTTCGGAAAATATCCGTTCATCATATCTGCGGTGTTTTTAAACAAAACCTTAAGTGGTATTGGAATATTTCCATTTCGTTGCAAGAAATGAGAGCGCATTGTGCCTAATATATTTCCTGTCATACCATCTGTTCCCAAAACATATTTTTTGATCTTTTCCATATTCATCATACCAACATTATTGTTGGCATTGGATTCGGGGTTAGAAATAATATGCGGCTGAATTTCATTCAGCAAAGCGTAATCTTTTTCTGATAAATGGATGCAATGCGCCAAGAGCGAATCCCGTGAAAGAAGCCCGAATTCGTCTAGGCGATGAACAGGTCCTTCATATCCAATATCTTTACAATATTGGAAATCTGCTATATCCTCTCCACAATGAATGTGGATCGGTAAGGCATCAAATTTTTGTTTCGCAATGCTTTCCATACTTTTTTCACTTAAGGTAAAATTCGCATGCAGTCCCAACAAACCCTGAATGCGTTCGTTGGCTTGGTTCGCTCTCCAAAAGTCAATATTCTCTTTTATCTGTTCCTGAAGTGAGGCTTCGCCCATCCTGTCTGAAATTTCATAACACAGAACGCCCTTTATTCCGGTTTGTTCAAATGCGTTTTTAATAATATTTAAACTTCCACTTATCTCGTTCATGGATGCATGATGATCAATAACGGTCGTTACACCATATCGGATCGATTGCATAAGCCCGTTGATAGCCGAATAATAAATAGACTCTTCATCCAATGTTTTATCCAAATGCCACCAGAGATTATCAAGAATCTGCTGAAAATTATTGGTCGGACCAATTGGCGCAAGTCCGGTCGCCAAAGCAGAATATAAATGATGATGCGGATTGAGAAGTCCGGGTAAAACCAGCCGACCGCCAAGATCGATTTTATTGACCGTATTATCTGACCCAAGTGATGGGCCGATCTTCAAGATTTTATTCCCTTTGATCTCTATGTCGCAATTTTCTTTAAGGTAAGAATGACCATCGGTGACAATGGCATTGGTTAAAATATAATGATCCAACATCTCTATTCTCCACCCTTTTGGGGTTTAATAAATTTTCCGTAACCGGGTTCAATCGTAATACCCTTATCACATTCATAAATAAATTTTCCGCGCAACAGGGTCTTAACAACTTGTCCGGTGAACTTCCTATCTTCAAATGGGGTCGTCTTACCTTTAGATAAAAATTCAGCGCCTTTTACTCTCCAATTTCTCTTAGGATCTACAAAGATCAGATCGGCATCTTTACCCACTTCGATGGATCCTTTTCTATCCCAGAAACCATATCGTTTTGCAGCGTTTTCAGACGTCACTTGCAAGAAACGAGATAATGGCATTTTGCGTTTGATCAATCCCTCGGAATATAGATAGGGAAAAATCGTTCCGCTTCCGGGGATACCCGAATAATCAGTCCAGGCTGAGCCGGTGTTTTTTTGTTCAATGGGTGCCGGCGCATGATCGGAGGCAATAAAATCTAATGTGCCGTCCAAAAACGCCTCCCATAAGATTTCAGAATTCCCCTTTGATTTCACAACGGGAACCGTTTTTAAAGCCGCACCAATTTTATCAAGATCTTCATTGTTAAATTCCAAATAATGTGGGGCTGTTTCACCGCTGATATTTTTCTCGTTCTTCAGTAAAAGAGCCGCGTCACCCGTGCCTATATGCACAATATGAAGCTGCGCACCGGTCGCCCTAGCTACGGCAATAGCTTTTACAAGAGCAAAAGTCTCTGCAGATTCAGGGCGAGATCGATAGAAATTATCCCAACCTTTGCCTTTGGCTTTCTCGATCTTTGTAAGTTCATTTACGATCCCGGGATCTTCGGCATGTAAAAGGACAGGGCGGTTTAACTTTTTAGCTTCATTTAGGACAGTTTGTATTTGTCCCAAGTCAAGTGCCCCAAAGCTTTCCATGCCCGAAATAAAATAAGTTTTAAAACCCATGACAAATTCAGCTAACTCAGCCATATTTTTGCGATAGTTTTTTTCCATGACTTGTCGGGATACGCCGCCAAAAAAACCAAAATCTACCACAGCGCGTTTTGAGACAATGTCCAATTTGTGTTTCAAATTTCCCAAATTGGTCACAGGCGGGATTGAGGTACACGGCATATCAATGATCGTAGTAACACCACCCGATGCCGCACAGGCAGTGCCATGGTAAAAATCTTCTCTATCGGTAAAACCGGGCTCGTCAAAATGAACATGCGGATCTATAGCTCCGGGAAAAACTTGCAGTCCAGAAGCATCAAATACATCCGGGCCTTCTAGATTTTCACCTATAGAAACAAGTTTCCCCTGATCTATTTCTATATCAAGGGAAATTAGTTCATTGCTGTTAGGCAATGCGATTTCGCTGTTTTTTATTATCATGTTTCTTTTTGTTTTTGCATGGCTCTATAAACTTTTTCGGGAGTAAAAGGTGCTGCAAACATTCGCACACCTATTGCATCATAAATGGCATTGGCAATCGCCGGCATGGGTCCGTTAATACCAATCTCGGACACCGATTTAGCACCAAAGGGACCTGAGTTCTCGTGAGATTCCACGATAAAGCTTTTCATCTTGGGAATATCTGCAGCTGTCGGGATCTTGTAAGATTTAAAACCTTTATTCAGCAAATTTCCCTTCGCCGAGAAAATATATTCTTCTGTCATAGCGTAAGAAATTCCATTCACTGTGGCACCCTCTACTTGTCCCTCCGCTAATTGCGGATTAATTGCTTGGCCACAATCCACAGCCGATACCATTTCCAATACTTTCACAGCACCGGTCTTGGTATCCACTTCCACCTCGGCAGCTTGTGCCATAAAAGGTGGTGGTGATTGCTCAACAATTTCCGAAGCTTCAGCCTGGATTTGGAATTGATTGTGTGTATATAAAGCGTGACAGCAAATATCGCCATAACTTGTTGAATTTTTTTGTTTCTTGTCAAATATTTCAGACGCTTCTGCATAAAGATCGTCAAGATCCGATTCCATCATTTCAGCAGCAACCTTTAATATCTGATCCTTGACCTTTAATGCACATTTCTTGACTGCGCGTCCGGATAAATAAGTCGTAGATGAAGCATAAGCACCTACATCAAAAGGTGTGCGATCTGTATCAGATGAAAATGGGATAATCTTTGCCAGCGGTACACATAAAGCTTCCGCGGCTATTTGAGATAAAACTGTATCCGAACCGGTCCCAATATCAGTGGCACCGATATTCAAATTAAAAGAACCGTCTTCATTCATTTTCATATAAGCGGCTGCCATATCAATCAACGGAATGGCCGAACCCTGCATAGAGACGGCTAGACCAACACCACGAACCTTATCACCCTTCGTGATCTTCTTGTCGCGTTTATTAACCCAGTCAATTTCTTTAATACAAATGTCTATACATTCATCAAGTTTACATGAATTGATGATTTGTGGTACACCATCTTTTCCCTCGCCCAGTGCTTCAAAAACACCCGAGGTTTCACCCACTTGAATGTGATATTTTTTAATATATTCCGGCAGGTCAATATTTAGCTTTCTGGTTAGAATATCCAGATGCTGGTTCAATGCAAAGTAACCCTGAGTCGCACCATAACCACGGTATGCGCCACCAATGGGTAAATTAGTATAGACAGATCGACCCAAGAAATGCATGTTCTCTATCTTGTTAAATAGGGGTAATACCTTTGATCCGCAATTAGATAAAACCGTCAAAGCATGCGAACCGTAAGCACCTGAATTCAAGAGTGAATCCATTTCAAGAAAGGTAATCTCGCCATTATTTTTTACACCCGTTCTTAAGCGAACACGAATAGGGTGGCGCGTACGACTGGATTGAAAAACTTCTGCTCGCGATATAACTAATCGAGCCGGTCGTTTATGTCTGATCGTCACCAAAGCCGCCAAAGGTTCAAGGAAGACTTCCTGCTTGGAGCCAAAACCGCCACCAATACGTGGTTTGATCACACGAATTTTGGACAAAGGATAATCGCAAGCTTGGGCAACAATGCGACGCACATGAAAAGGCACCTGAGTCGAGGAAATAATAACCAGTCGACCCATTTCATCAAACATAGTTTTTACGGAATGAGGTTCTATAGTGCAATGCTGTCCATAGTGCGCATTATAAGTTTCATCAATAACAAAATCAGCTTCTTTTTCACCTTTTTTCATATCACCAAAACCGATTTCAACCTCGGCAGCTAAGTTCTTTTCAGGCACATATTTTGCGTCGATAGGATAAGCATGTGAAGCATCGTGCAATTTTGGAGATTCCGAATCCATGGCTTTTTCTGGATCGAAAAGAGGTTCCATAATTTTATATTTAACATCTAATAATTTTGCTGCCTTGTGAGCAATCTTGCGATTTTCGGCAACGACCATGGCAACACGATCACCAACAAAACGCATAGTGCTACCAAAGATCAAACAATCATAGGGCGAAGGCTCCGGAAATCCCTGTCCAGCCGATGTATGTAAGATCTGCTTCACATTTTTGTAATGCAGCACATCAACCACACCCTCTACAGCCAATACTTTTGAATCATCAATATCCAAAATTTCCGCATAGGCATGTGGGGAATAAACCAGTTTGCAGTATAGACCATCTTTCAATGCAAAATCATCGACAAACATGGAGCTTCCGGTTGCAAGCGAAAGAGCATCAACCTTTTTTTCCGATTTACCGACTGTTGTATATTTTTTCATCATATTCTACTTTTTTTGAAGTCGTTTGGCCGCCAGTTGTACCGCCTCAATTATTTTAACGTATCCTGTACAGCGGCAGAGATTACCATCCATGGCCTTCTTGACCTCTTCTTCGGTGGGCGTGGGATTTTCTTGCAAAAGGGCATAAGCCGCAAGCACAATACCCGGTGTGCAAAAACCGCACTGTATAGCACCCGAATCCACAAAAGCCTCTTGAATAACATGAGGTTCATGAAGATCACCAATACCTTTTACCGTTAGGAGCTTATCTTCTTCCGTTACCGATGCGGTGAACATCAAACATGAATTGACCGGTTTCCCGTTCAGCAAAACCAAACAAGCTCCGCACTCACCTTCTTTGCATCCGCTTTTTACTTCCGTAAAACCGTTTTGACGAAGCGTATAGAGAAGATGTTCTTCCGGGGTAAAAGTAAGCTTGACCGTTTTCCCGTTTATATTAAATTGTGTTTTCATTAATCGTTCTCCAATGCTCTAACAATCGTCCGTGCCGTTTCAACTTTTGCCTTATAGCTCATATATTCGGGATCTGTAATTCGACTGCCCACAATGCTGACATTCACAAGATCCTGCACAGTGGACTCATCAATTTCGTCTTTTCTTTTTCCAATAAGATAGTTTTCTACATCCGACAATTTTGTAATGCGTTCTTTAGTGCCGACAATATAGGCTTTAGCTGTCTTGATCGATGTGCCATCAAGTTCCAGCAAAACTGTTACAGTAAATAGGGACATATCATTGACCGTTTTAACATCACGATAATGAGCTGATCTATGGACTGTATTTTTAACACGCACAGAGCAAATAAGCGTTTGCTCCCGTAGTTCTTTTTGTTCTAGATAATCCGCGACTTTAAATTCTCCGCTTTTTTTACCGATAAGCACAAGGGTGGCATCAAGTACCAGCAAGGCGCCGATCAGATCGGACCACTTAGGCACATAAGCTATGCTTCCACCGATGGTGATCCTGTTTCGGCAGGGTGTATTGGCGGCATCTTTAAGTGCCTTAACAAGAATATGCTCGGGAGAAATAGAGCTCAAGGCCTTTACCGTCTCCGCATAGCTTGTCATCGCGCCAATTTCAATTATGTTGTTGTCTTTTTTTACATAGTTCAAACCAAGTTTCTTGAGGCAAATAATTCCCTCAACGCCGGAAAGATCGCGACCACTCAGATTGGTTCCGCCACCATGGAGGACATTGCTTTTTTTCTCTAGCAGAGAAGACGTCTCAGCGAGAGAAACCGGATAGGTCCATTTAATATTTATCATAGTACGGAATTTCCCATAATACGGGGTAAATGTCAAGAAATTAATTAAGGGAAAAACCTCACACGGAGACACGAAGGTTAATAAAGACACAAAGAAAAATTGTAATTAAGGAACCATTGAATATTATTACCTTACCCCAACGTATGGGGATAGGTAAAACAACAATAACCCGGGGTGAAACCCCGGGGGCATAAATTCCCTAACAACTACAACCCTGACGGACTTGTCGGGCGAAGCTCAGAGAGCGAAGTCTGATGGAAGGGTTGAACATCTTGACCCCGTTAGGGGTCCAATATCGTAGAAAATACATTCTTAAAAAAATTGAACTACAGCGTAGTTCAATATATTTGTTATGTTCAACCCCTTAACTCCGTTCGGGGTTGTTTTATATTGAATACTAATAACCCGGGATTTCATCCCGGGTTATTATTGATCAACCCTTCGTCTTCGCTCAGAGTTAATATTGTATTCTTTGTGCCTTACTACCCTTCGTGCCAAGCCCTAAATTCTCTTCTTCGTGCCTTTGTGTGAGGTATTCCTTCTTCGCCAAGGCTACGAAGGGCAGACGACAAGCTCAGGGTTAATATTGAATTTTTGTGACTTAATTACCTTAGTGGCAAAGCCTTAAACTCTCTTCTTGGTGTCTTTGTGGTACTTCGTGCTCTTGTGAAATGTATTATATTCTTAATGTCTTGATAATATTTGTGTCTTTCCGTCTTCGCTAAAGCTTCGGTGGATCGGCGACAAGCTCAGGGTTAATATTGTATTCTTTGTGCCTTACTAGCCTTTGTGAGAGAAAATTGTTGATAATTGATGGTCGATAGTTGATATTTTTATAAAATACTATCTGTGTAATCTGCGCCTGCTGGGCGTAGCTCGAAGAGCGTAGACTGGAAATCTGTGGTTGTTTCTTTTTGGTGCCTTACTACCCTTCGTCCAAGCACTAAATTCTCTTCTTGGTGGCTCTGTGGTACTTCGTGTCTTTGTGAGAAGTATTATATTCTTTGTGTCTTATGATACTTTGTGCCTCGGTGTGAGGTCCTATACTATATCATAAAAACTGCCATAATCGGGGTCGAATAGGCGTTTATAAATCTTCGGTAATGAAATATCCGTCTGCTCGGAAAAATGATCGCAGACCATACGGGCAACGGCAACATAATTATTCTTATCAATATGTTTTAGCTTTTCTCTGAGAACATTCGGAAGGATCTTTTCGTTCAGATCAAAGTTTCCGGGACCACCCTGGAGAAAAGTTTCAAAAAGACGCTTTAGAATATAACGTCCCTTGAATTCCAATTGCTCCAACTGGGGTGATCGGAAAATAATATCAACCGCCAGGCGCTTATATAGATTGTTCTCGATCTCAACCTCGGGCTCTATCTCAATAGCATATTTATAACGATTACTTTTTATGGTCAAGGGATGTGTTCGCTCAACGATCTTTGCGCCCTCGATAAATCGTCCCGTACGTGACGCCAAATATCGATCAAAATCTTCACGATGATCAAGTTTTTTGATAACCGTTTCAAGATAATGTGCTTCTTCTTTACTTAGCTCATGACCATCTGCCCATTTTTCAATCTCTTTACGTGTCACGAACCCGGCGAGATATCCATCGGAAAGGTCGTGAAGTGAATATGCAACATCATCCGCCCAATTCATGATCTGGCATTCCAGACTTTGTTCGGGATAATAATTGCTTCCATCGCTGACAAAATCCAAATATTTGGATTGGTTGTCGTAGAGGAATTTGCTTTCTTTTTTTCTATCGGACCAAAGCACTTTGTATTTCAGAATACCATCAATGAATGCACGACTTGGTTTCATTCCCTCGTCACCTTCAGGATCTTCATGCAATTGTTCGGTGATAATCTGTAAGGTTTGAGCATTGCCTTCAAAACCACCGGCCTTCTTCATAAGATCATTTAGCATGGCTTCACCGGGATGTCCATAAGGTGGATTCCCAAGATCGTGTGCCAGGCAAATTCCCTCAACCAGATCCACATCAATCGCAGCTTCATTGAAAACCGTTTTATTAAGGAAATTAACAATGGACCGTCCAATTTGAGCAACTTCTAAAGAGTGGGTCAATCGTGTACGGTAAAAATCATGTGCTCCGGATTTGAAGACTTGAGTTTTGTTCTGCAAACGACGAAAGGCGCCGCTATAGAGTACGCGGTCGCGATCGACTTGGAACACGGTACGATAATGATCATCGTGCCGCGCTCCGAGAGTTTCGGTATCGAAACGATTATAAAAATCAGACATTATTGAACAGAAACGACTTCCACAATTTCAGGAATTTCGTTTTTGAGTACGCGTTCAATGCCGGCTTTTAATGTCATGGTTGACATCGGGCAGCCTTTGCAAGCACCCGTCAATCTAACTTCAACGACATTATCTTCACGGACATTAACCAATTCACAATCACCGCCATCCATTTGTAATGAAGGACGTACTTTATCTAAAACTTCTTGAACTTTTACTTTATCTAACATGATGTTTCCTTTAAAGTTGGTTTACATTTTTTCAAGACTGAATTATATATATTTTTTATATATAATCAAAGGAAATACGATATGTAGAGATGCGATTAATCGCGTCTTTACATCACCGTTATTTTTTACTTCCTCCATCATACGCCTCAATGATTTTCTTCACCAACGGATGTCTTACCACATCAATGATTGTCAATTTACAGATCGCTATACCTTCAATATCTTTCAAAATTTCAATCGCAGTACAAAGACCGGAACATTGGTGTTTGGGTAGATCTATTTGTGTTATATCACCGTTAATGAAAGCTTTTGAATTTACGCCGATACGGGTGAGGAACATTTTCATTTGCAGATCGGTAGTGTTTTGTGCTTCATCAAGAATAAGATATGCGTCGTCCAGAGTTCGTCCGCGCATATAGGCCAGCGGGACAATTTCGATCACATGTTGTTCAATATAAGATTTAAATTTTTCAGGGGCGATCATGGATCTCATGGCATCATAAAGTGGGGCCAAATAGGGATCGATCTTCTCTTTCATATCTCCCGGAAGAAAGCCAAGGCGCTCACCGGCTTCCACAGCAGGACGCGTTAGGACGATCCGGGATATTTCATGATTTTTTAAAGCAGCAACGGCAACGGCAACAGCCTGATATGTTTTACCCGTTCCAGCCGGGCCGATGGCGAAGGTAATATCGTTTTCCATGCTGGCGCGAAAGTACGTCTCTTGTCCGGGTGTCCGTGGTTTAATTATACCCTTATGAGTAAAAAGAATGATCGATTCATCCGGTCCCGAATAAACTTTCTCATGATGATCGGTTTCCATGTTGATCACGGTATTAATATCGGTTGCATCCAATTGTTTACGTTTTGGAATGAGATGGATGAGTTCATTTAAAACATGGTGGATCTGTTCAACGACTTCAAACTGACCGTCAATGATAAGTCGTTCTCCCCGCGCGGTGATCGTCGCATTGAAATGCTGTCGCAGCAGTTTGAGATTCTCGTCCCTTACGCCAAACAAGGCCATAGGATCGAAACCTTTCATGATGATCTCGCGTTTGGTATTCGTCATTTATCCTCCCGATCTTATCCGATCAGTTTTTTATAATTTTCTTTTAAAAGAACCAGTGTTTCTTCGTAACCCGCAAGTTTTTTGCGTTCATGGTCAACGACCTGTTCCGGCGCGCGGGAAACAAAATTTGGATTGTTCAATTTTCCGTTAACCGCTTTTATACGACCCTCAAAACTTGAGATATTTTTTTCAAGGCGTTCTTTTTCTTTGTCTACATCGATCAATCCCGCTAATGACACATAGATCTCAAGATCACCCACAACGGCTGATGATGAAAGATCCGGTTGTTCTACTTTTTCTTCCAGGGTCAATTGACTGACTTTTCCCAATGTTTCAATGTAGGCATGTTGGGCTTTTAAAATATCGCGAGATTTGGGTGTTCCACCGCCAATTAAAACATCGACTTTCTTTGAAGGTGGTACCGTCATCTCTGAACGAATGGTTCGGATCGCTGTAATCACATCCATGACCAGACTTATTTCTTTTACTGCTTTTTTTGAAGCTGGTAAAACATCTGTTTTCGGCCAATCTGCAATCATTATATCAGGTTCTTTATCTGTCTTGACTGACTGCCATATTTCTTCTGTAATAAATGGTGCAAAGGGATGAAGCAATTTAACGATATCTCGCAGAACATAAGCTGCGGTTTTTATTGCAATGGCTTTTTTGTTTTCGTCATTTCCATATAGGCGCGACTTGATCAGTTCAATATACCAATCGCAAAAATTATTCCATGTAAAATCATAGATGTCTTTTGCGGCATTGTTAAAACGATATTTCACCATATGCTTGTTAACAGATTCAATGGTTCCTTTTAGTTGTGAAAGTATCCATCTATCGGGTGTTTCAAGGTCTTTTTCTTCGGGAAGCACACTCATTGGCGTATTCTCATCGATATTCATGAGAACAAAGCGTGATGCATTCCAAAGCTTGTTCATGAAATTACGACCCAATTCGATCTGAGATGTATCAAATAGAATATCGTGACCTTTGGGGGCGATCAGCATCATACCATAACGCAATGCATCGGCACCGTACTGATCTATAACATCAAGAGGGTTAGGGGAGTTGCCAAGAGATTTACTCATTTTTCGACCCTGCATATCGCGAATCAGTCCTGTGAAATAAACATTTTTAAAAGGGATATCATCCATGAATTCAAGACCCGCCATGATCATACGCGCCACCCAAAAGAAAATAATATCGGGGGCTGTAACAAGATCATTCGTTGGATAGTAATATTTTAGATCTTCATTTTTTTCAGGCCAGCCCAAGGTTGAAAATGGCCATAACCATGAAGAGAACCATGTATCAAGCACATCGTTGTCTTGCTTAATATTCTTGCTTCCGCAAACCGGACAAACTGTAGGATTTTCACGTTCTGCAGATTCCCAGCCGCAATCGGTGCATGTGAAAACCGGGATACGATGTCCCCACCAAAGTTGGCGAGAGATACACCAGTCACGAATATTTTCAAGCCAATGATTATAGGTCTTAACCCAGCGATCGGGATTGAATTTGATCTTGCCGCTATTCACAGCTTCGAGTGCAGGCTTGGCCAGCGGTTCCATCTTAACAAACCACTGTTCAGATAGACGCGGTTCAACAGGAACGTTTGCGCGTTCACTGTAGCCAACTTTATGAACATGTTCTTCAATTTTATCAAGCAAGCCAAGTTCCTCAAGATCTTTGACAATAGCCTTGCGACAAACATAACGATCCATACCCTTGTATTTTTCAGGGACGCTATCGTTCATGCTGGCATCTTCATTCATGATATTCAAGAATTCCAACTTGTGACGCAAACCAATTTCATAATCGTTCGGATCGTGAGCAGGAGTGATCTTTACTGCACCGGTACCAAATTCCATATCGACATAAGAATCTTCAACAATTGGTATTTCTCGATTAGCAAGAGGGAGTAAAATCGTTTTACCAACAAGATCTGCGTATCGCTTATCTTTGGGATTAACCGCAACGGCTGTATCGCCCAGCATGGTTTCAGGGCGGGTAGTCGCAATAACAAGGTATCTGTCTTTTTCGCCCTTCACCGGATATTTGAAGTACCATAAATTTCCGTTCTTTTCTTGATGGATCACTTCTTCGTCTGATAGAGCAGTGTGGGAAACGGGGCACCAATTGATAATGCGTTTGCCCTTATAAATAAGATCTTTTTCGTAGAGGCTAACAAAGACTTCACGGACGGCTTTGGATAAACCATCATCAAGTGTAAAGCGTTCGCGTTCCCAGTCGCAAGAAACACCCAATTTTCGCAATTGGCGAATGATCATACCGCCATATTGATCTTTCCAGTCCCAAATACGATCAACAAATGCTTCGCGGCCGAAATCATGACGAGTTTTACCTTCGCTTTCGCGAATATGTTTTTCTACACGGGCTTGGGTTGCAATACCGGCATGATCCGTTCCGGGCAGCCACATGGTTTCAAAACCCTCCATGCGAGCTTTTCGGACTAAAATATCTTGAAGTGTATTATTTAATACATGACCCATTGTCAGCATACCCGTAACATTGGGTGGCGGGATCATCACACAGAAAGGAGCCTTCTTTGAATTCGGCTCAGAGTGAAAATATCCCTGTTTTTCCCAGTGAGTAAACCAGGCATCTTCTACATGTTTCGGATCATAAGTCTTTGAAAGTTCCTTCATTCTGTCTCCCGTTGGTCGAAGGGTTATAATACATCATTGAATTTAGGAAAAAAGGGTGTTCAAAACAATGGATAATAGAACATTGGAAAGTAAAATTCAATACAAGAAAGCCTGTCATCTTGAGCGAAGTCCCGATTAAGATCGGGACGTAGCCGAAAGATCTATTCATGTTACAGAGCACCATATCATGAATAGAGCCTTCATCCCTATCCCGAAGTTTCGGGATAGGATTCAGGATGACCGATTTTCTCGTTTATTATTTCTTGTTTACAAATACCAAAATTCATAAAAATTTCCCATTATAAAATATATCCAAGAGGTATCATGACAAAATGAGAATACAAAGTTATCGAATTTAACTCACGTGGTTTTTGGGGTGGACTTTTAAACACTCAGGAAATCGAAATTCGACTAAATGAACTTGGCAAGCTCGGCTGAGAATTGGTCACATCATTTTCAACCAATACGGGCTACGGCTCTACTCGAAAAATTGCCTATATGCTTAAAAAAGAATCTGAATTTTAATCTATTGGAGTATACCGTGGGTAAGCGAATTACGAACTTTGCATTATTATTTCTTATTGTATTTTCTGTTCTGTCGGCACAAGAAAACACGAAACCAAAAGAAAATACCATTGACACATCCGTTAAGATCAGTGGTCAATGGTTTATGGCTTATCGCGGAAATATTCCCAGCGTTGGTGATGATTCTTTCGGACTAAAGCGTGGATACCTCACATTTAAGAAAAACCTGAATGAGAATTTTTCCATTCGCTATACTCAGGATATCACCATTGATCAAGAAGGTGAAGATGCGGGAAATGTCGAGATCCGCTTTAAATATTGTTACTTAAAACTGGATATGCCAAAATTCTTGTTTTTCACAGAACCCTTTGTTGAGGTCGGCTTGGTTCATCGCCCATGGATGGAATTTGAACAAAAGATCAATACGTATCGCGTACAAGGCAAAATGTTTCTTGAACGTTTTGGGATTATTTCATCTGCTGATTTTGGAGTAAATTTGGGTTCCCTTCTGGGGGGGGAAAGCTGAATGATGAGGCACGCAAAAAGGTTGATAGCTCTCTTCCTGGGAAATATGGGTCCATCTCTCTTGGTGTATATAATGGTGGTGGTTATCACGCCATAGAGAATAATAATAATAAAACGTTCGAAGGTCGTCTTACTTTAAGACCGTTTCCAAATTTCATGCCGGGATTGCAGCTTTCTTACAGTATGGCACTTGGAGAAGGAAACGACACGCTACGCGAGCCATTTCGTATGAATAATATTTTTCTTTCTCACGAGACAAGAATAACAACATTTACTGTGCAAGCCTATTCTGGTGATGGCAAGGAAGGCGGTGGATATCCTGCTTCCTATGAGGGGTATTCATTTTTTGGAGAATTTACCCTGCCAAGTTTTCCCCTAAGCATTTTCGGAAGATACGACTATTTTAAAACATCTCGAATGGGTGTGGGAATATTTACTCCCGATATTAATAAGATTCTCATTGGAGGGCTTGCGTGGAAATTCTATAAAGATAATAGGTTAATAATTGATATTGAAAGATCTATTTATGAGCGTGGTGTTGGGGGGCCAGCCTTAACCCCAGAAGAAACTATCGCAGAACTTGCTTTGGAAATTGTTTTCTAATAGTGTTTAGTAATCGTAGTTACTATAAAGCAGAGCCACTTTTTTAGCGGCTTTCTTTTTTTGTATCACAATTGGAACTATATTCATGTTTGAGGTCTTGACTATCTTATATTGATACACTATAATGCAGTGAGGAGACTATACATGAAATTAGATGTAATACAATTCAATGAATCTTTTCCACCTGTAATGGATGGTGTTGCAAATGTAACGCGCAATTATGCTTATTGGATCAAAAAGAAATACGGGCATTCTTATGTGGTTACTCCCGAATATCCGGCTTTTGTAGATGACGAGATCTTTCCTGTTCTGCGTTATCCCTCGCTACCGCTTGCCATGCGAAAACCTTATCGTCTTGGTGTTGGACAACACAATCCAAAATTATGGAAAAAACTTTCCAGTTTAAATGTAGATATTGTTCATGCACAAAGCCCCTTTAGCTCGGGAAATATTGCCTTGCAATTTGCCCGGCAAAAAGATGTGCCCTTAGTGGCGACCTTCCATTCAAAATTCTACGATGATTTTAAAGAAGCGACTCGCTCGGATGTGATCTCATGGATGATGACCCATCTTGTCGTGGATTTCTTTAGCTATGCTGATGCTGTATGGGCAGTCAACGAAAGCACGCGCGAAACCCTGATTTCTTATGGTTACAAAGGGCAGGTGGATGTGGTGCCCAATGGTGCTGATTTTGACGTACCGATCAATCTTGACTCCCTTGTTCGTTCAACAAATAACAAGTATGACCTTTCCGAAGATACTCTCGTCTTTCTTTTTGTTGGGCAAATGGTCAAACAGAAAAATATTCCCATGATCATTGATTCCCTGGTTTTATTGAAAAAAGCAGGTTGTAAATTCACGATGTTATTTGTCGGTGAAGGGAAATCTCTAGAGGATTTTAAGGTCCGAGTTAAAGAACTGGGGATAGGTCAAAATGTTCAATTCTTGGGGAAAATACTAGATCGCGACAATCTAAAAAGTATTTTTGCCCGAGCGGATTTATTTATTTTTCCCTCAATTTATGATAATGCTCCTATTGTTACTCGCGAAGCAGCAGCTGTCGGCACGGCATCTCTTATTGTTAAAGGAAGTAATGCCGCAGAGGGTGTGATTCATAGCGAGAACGGCTACCTATGTGAAAACTCTGCAGAAAGTGTAAGCCAGGCAATTTTAAAGATCGTTGCCAATCGTGAAAACATGAAAAACGCGGGGTTAAGCGCACAAAGGACAATATACCGCTCTTGGGAAAACATTATCGATGATGTTGTTGTCCCAAAGTATTTAGAGATTATCGAGAAATATAAGAAACAGTAATCAGAAAATTCAAATTATTATCTCTTATTACAAATAGCATTTCCTGTTACCTCAATCCGTCAGCTGGCGGAAGAGATCTCAAAATTCTGATATCATTAATGAGTATTTAGTATTATAACGACATAGAGATCCTGAATCCACCTGAAAATAACAGGCGTTTCAGGATGACACTCTCTCTCTGAACCACAATACAAATAATAAATGCCTATAAGAAAAAGGCTCGACATATCGAGCCCTTACACTTTGATTTATTCTTTCCCCTTGCCAGTCACGAGTTACTTTTTATTGGGTTCTCTTATAGGTATAAACCGCGGGGCCTTTGTCTCCGGTTCGTTTAAAACCCACGGCATTTAAATATTTTCTGTGTGATTCATTCGGGTCTTTAATTACCAGTTTTTTATTATCTGAAACACCTACTCGTTTTAAACCTTCATGATAAAAATATTTTCCTGTCTTCATGTCACGGTAATCTGGAATAGTATAATCCAGTTCGACGAGATATTCATTTTCAGATAAATTTGAGAACAAAACCAAGCCTACAGGTCGACAATTACGTAAACAAAAGTATGCTTTGTATTCCGTGTTTTCATTATAGCTGAATGTTGGGAAATATTTCGCAATATCAACTTTGTGGAAATTAATAAATCGTTTTGTAAATACTGATGTCTTAATATCCACTTCTAGCATGTCAAAATATTCTTTATGCTGGCTCATGGCGATCAAATAATATATATCAACAATAGCGATAAAACCATTTACGGCAAATACCGGCCATGCACCGATCATGCCGCCATATGTTGAAAACGCTATCGCACCAAATAAATTCCACCAGCGCAGGCGGTGAATGTTTTTCATTGTAAGTGATATGGCAATTACAATAGATGCCACATATCCAAAGATCTCTAATAAACTCATACAAATTACCTTTCTATATCTTACGGTTTATTGTTAAAGCTGATATTTCTTCTTTAAACTTTCATATACCGGATCATCAAGAAATACCGTAAATAGTATTTTTTCTTCGACAAAACGACTTTCCAATATTTCGCCGAATTTGTGCAGATCTGCAATCAGTTTGCCTTCTTGAGGATCAACATAAAAATGATGTACATAGGAACTTTCATCAATACGGTTTCGAATTGCATCAACTAATTTATCAAGACCTATTCCCCTCTCTGCAGAAACGCAAAAAGATTCGGGATATGTGCGCTTGACAAATTTTATATGTTCGGCGCTTTCAAGAACATCCGTCTTGTTAAAAACTGTGACAAATCTTTTTTCGGGAATATCGAATTCTTTAAGAACTTCATCAATGGTCTGCATGTGTTCCCGGAAATTAGGATCGGAAATATCTATAATTTTCAAAAGAAGATCGGCTGTCTCAACCTCTTTTAATGTAGAGCGAAAAGAAGCAACTAACTGATGCGGTAACTTTTGAATGAAGCCAACAGTATCGCTGAGATAAATTGTGTGTGCTTTGTCCAATTGTACTCGGCGAACCGTAGTGTCCAGCGTTTTAAAAAGTTGATCTTCAACTTCAACACTTGGACCTGCAAAATAATTCATTAAAGTAGATTTGCCAGCATTGGTATATCCTACAAGTGCAACATTAAATCGCTTGGAACGTGATTTGCGTTTCGTGTCCAGTTGCACAGAGATTTTCTTCAGATCAATTTTTAACTTTATAATGCGATCTCTTAATAAACGCCGATCAATCTCAATCTGTGTTTCACCGGGACCGCCCCGCATTCCAATACCACCCGCTTGTCGTTCAAGGTGGGTCCATTGTTTTGTTAATCTTGGAAGTAAATATTCGGCTTCCGCCAGCATAACTTGTGTTTTCGCTTCCCGCGAACGGGCATGTAGGGTAAAGATATCGAGTATCAAAGCAGATCGATCAATGATCTTAATGCCCTCTAGTTCTTGTTCAATGAGCTTTTGTTGTGAGGGTGACAACTCATCGTCAAAAATAACAAGGTCGGCATCTTGTTCTTCTGCCAACATTTTTAATGTGTTCAACTTGCCGGTCCCAAGATAATGCTTAGGGTGTATTGCTCTACGAACTTGGATCATCGTATCTACTATTACAGCCCCCGCAGTTTCAGCAAGACGACCCAGTTCTTCAATTGAGTGTTCTGTGTGTTCTGTTTTACCGGGTAATGATACCGCACACAGTATTGCGCGTTCCGGTCCTTTTTTTATCATGTGTCCCATTTATCTTGTGCGTTCTCCTTTGCGTAATAATATCATCTCAAAAACAATAAAGAGCAGGGCTAGAATATAAAATAATGTTTGGGAATTCCTACCTTTGATTTGTCTTTCAATATCAGCTGTATCTTCTCCATTCCATTCCAATATCTTAATGTTTTCTGTTTTAAGTTGAGCTTGAACACATTCACTTTCCGGAGTGTTTACAGCAAATGTTTTTCGTCCATTTGAATTCTCAATAGCATAAAATCCTGGGTTATTAGTATGCGTAAATATATCATTAACTTGATATTTTTCACCTGTGGGAGTCGTCACTTTTGTAAAAGGTTCTTTGATGGGAATTGTTTCGCCTATTTCATAGGATAAATCATCAATATCAAGCATATGTTCTATAAGCCCGCTAATAGCGCGCGTAAAGTACGGAGATAGCCCCATTTCGTTCCAGTCAAAATGAAAAGGGGAAAGAAGTAAATAGATATTATTTTCTACTTCCATAAGCAGAGGGTCGTTCGAAGCAAGTTCCCACAGTTTGTTTTCTGCTTGGTGTGATGTCTGATAATACCGCTTAATTCGAAAGTCTGTTTCCGCTTCAACTCCGGGAATATTTTTTACTCTATAGTAAGCGTTTTCGTCCATAACTAATTTAAGGTCGCCCACAATATCTTCCCAGCTATTGGGGTGATCTATAATTTTACCCGCGGTCATCATAACTGGTTTTTCTTCTGCAAAGAGGCGAATTGCTTTTATCATATTTTGGTTTACTGAATATATGTTCGAGAACCATAGCATATCGTACTGATCCAAATTTACCGATAATAATTTCTCTGGTGTAATTTCTGTAAGCTTGACTTGTTCCATCGCACGAAGTGCCTTTATGTGATAGTTCCCTTCGCTCTTTTCATCTATACAAAGAATGTTTGATCTTTGTTGATTCCGAATGACAAGATAGCGCTTATTGTCCTCCGGATATTCATCTTCAGAACAGGTCACAACACAAGAAATGTCACCTTCTTCCGGAACACTAAAATGAAAATATCCATATCCCTCTTCATCAACGTTTGCTCGACCAACCCGCTGACCATTTAAATTAAAAAATACCGTTGGTGATATAAGGGTTTGTTCGTTTTGCGACAATTGAACTTCTATGCTTTTCATATCACGTGAATTATTATTTTGGTCTATTAACCGGAAATGAGAAATCGTAAAATTCTGCTTGGCTTTTATTACGCGTAATCCATAGGCTTTATTTGTAAATGACCCAATTATTTCAATTACTTCTTTATTCTGTTCATTTCTCTGAAAATCACTTAAGAAAATTATATTTGGATTCTCGCGTTTGTTTTTTTCAATATTTTGGCGAATCTGCTCTCTTAGGCTGTCGAGATTGGTTTTTTCATTGTAAGCAACAATATCCCATCGGGGGAATTTCTTTTTCAATGATTCTTCAGCTACTCGGAATTTTTCGTCAGTTCTCGTACTAAAGCTATTATCTGCGATTATGATTCCCGGTTCAAGAGAGCCGCCGCTATTCGAGAAAAACGGTTGAGCAAGAGCAAATACAAGCATGCTGATCCATAATGCCCGCGAGACAAGAACCAACCATTGGCGTAATTGAAGTTTTTGTAAAGAGTCCTGTTCGATCTCTCGCAAAAATTTTAAAGAACTAAAGGATAATGCCTGGTATTTTCTTTCACCAAGAAGATGTATGATGAAGGGAATACCGATCAATACGCCTAAAGCTAATAATAATGGTTGTAAAAAAATCACTCGAAAACTTATTTGTATTTTTGTTCTATGGCGGAACCCCTGAAATAGTGCGCCAAAATATCTTTATATGTTCGTCCGGCATTTGCTTGCGCAATTGCTCCTGTTTGGCACATTCCCACACCATGCCCCCATCCGGCACCGGAAATAATAAACGAAACCGGATTAGCAGTGGGGCCGATCTTATCTACGATGAAACAAGAGCTTTTCAAGGGCGATTCCCAAAGCATGCGAATATCCAATTCACCCTTAACGCGACAATATCCTTTATCACCAACAAATAAAATATCGTAAATGCGACCTGATACTCCACGCTCAAGTGGAATAATGTCATAAATCAGCCCGACATCTTCTGCTTTTTCTGCAATTGCCTTGCTTAATTCTTCTGGGGAAATACTTCGGGTCCAGCGAAAATGCTCCTTACTCCATTCTGGGGTCAGATCTGATGGCTTACACCATGAATCCGGTTCGCTATTGATCCAAGTTCTAATATCATCTACTTGAGTCAAGTCCATGTGGATCTCGACATCCATATCCGGATGCCCACTCCATTGTTCTGCGTGTCCGGAGCGATTAGGCCATACATTTTCAATATCTTCTGTGTGGCCACCACAATTTGAGGAGTAATAAGCACTCATAACCGTATCGTTTGCCACCAATACTTCACCCCGGGTTTCAGATACCGCTTTTTTTACCGCATCATTTGCTTTGCCAATACCACTATATACCTGACAATATATGTCTGCAGTCAAAACATGATGTTCGCCCGCGTACTTGCCTGTTTCAAGTCCGACCACTGCTTCAGACCTGGCGCAAATGGTCTGTGCCTTAAGTGCTTCGAACGGCGCTGTAATTCCTATCTCAGAGGGTACAACACCCAAAAGGTATGTTTCTATATCCAAAACCGAGATCACATCGACCATTTTTTCGGCATTAATATAAAATTCCAGGTCACCCTTATAAACTCTATCTTCTTTTCCCGCCCAGAACCAACCTATGCCAAAGGGGACGTTTTTAATCTCAAGATTTTTGTTTTTTTCACTGTTTTTCATCTCAAAAGAAGAACCCATGATAAGTGTTCTTCCTTTATCATCTATTAGTTTGAGTGTATCATCCTGTAAAACGATAGAAAATGTTCTTTCTCCACGAAGAATGATCTTACTTTCATTTTGATTATAAATATATATTTTTGATTCACTGCTCATGCTTATATCATCTTCGGTATACATAATGCGCACGCGAACAATGGGATCTTCCGCAAACAAAATTGATGCACTTAAAAATGCTAAAACGATAAAAATGATGTTGGGTCTTTTTTTCACGGTATATCCTTGTTTTTATAAACGAATCTAATAATAAA
>CAYTLV010000004.1:22554-28006 GCA_964438445.1 uncultured bacterium
CTTAGAACCGCTTTACGTAACCGTGGCAATAGGGTAAACTGCCCTTATTATTATAATAATCCTGATGATAATCTTCAGCGTTATAAAACGGACTTGCTTTGATAAGCTTGGTAGCAACTTTATAACCCTTATTTTTCAATTGTTTGATCAAATCTTCCGTTACGGCTTTTTGCTCTTCATTCGCGTAAAAAACAGCAGATCGATATTGTTTACCGATATCGGGCCCTTGTCCGTTTTTTTGGGCTGGGTCATGTATCTCAAAAAAAGTTTTGGCTATGGTTTCAAAACCTACAAGCTTGGGATCATAGGTCACTTCAACGGCTTCATAATGTCCGGTATTTCGATATATCACATCTTGATAGCTGGGGTTTTCTTGCTTTCCGCCGGTATAACCCGAGACAACGGTTTTTACGCCCTCGATCTTTTGCATATAATATTCAACACCCCAAAAACAGCCACCTGCAAAAACAGCTTTTTCTTCCAACTCTAATTTTTCGGAGATAAAATCCATAGATAAAGAGTTTACACAATGACGAGTATTTTTATCTGTGAATTTTTCACCAACAAAGACATGCCCCAAATGTCCCTTGCAATTGGCACAAATAATCTCAGTTCGACGCCCATCGGCATCGGGAATACGTAACACCGCACCTTCTATCTCATCATCAAAGCTGGGCCATCCACAGCCTGAATCAAATTTATTTGTAGAATTGTAAAGTTTGGCACCACATTGGCGACATGTAAATATACCTTCACGTTTCTCATTAAGAAGATCTCCGCTAAAAGGAGCCTCTGTGCCTTTCTTAAGAATAACCTGCTTCTCTTCTTTACTGAGTGTATTTAATTGATCAGCTACCATATCTTCTCCTTCAATAGAGGTAAATATAATAAAAATGGTAAGCACTTTAAAAAGTGTTGTTACTTTATTCATGTTTGGAAATCTCATAAAAAGCCTCTCGTTTTTTTTTATTTAACGATATTGCTTTATATTGTTCCCAGGCAATAAGCGGACTTAGTATAAATATTTCTCGAGAATGGTTTGAACTTCTTTGCGTTGAATGGGCTTTGCCAAATAAGCATCAAATCCCTCATGAAGGATAGTTTCTCTTTCATCATCTAATGCATAGGCGGTTTGAGCAATGATAGGAAGATTAGATCTAAATTTCTTAATTTCTTTAGTTGCTTCGCGACCATCCATCACTGGCATTTTTATATCCATAAACACAATGTTGATATCGGCATTGTTCTTACAGATTTCCACAGCTTCTAAGCCTGTTTTTGCCAGGAATATCTCTGCTTTTTCATCTCGAAGGATCTCTTTTAAGTATTCGTAACTGATCCTATCGTCTTCAGCTATTAATATTTTTATCTTTTTCATAAAAACCAAACTTTCTCTTTCGTTCAATTTTCAGATGACTGACATTATTTATTCAACAAACAGAATATAAAACATCTTAGCCTATGAAAACAAATTTATTCCGGCTTGTTTTTTCTTCTAATATTGTCGGGCATTCTCTTTGTTCTCAAATGAAAAAAACATATATTTATAGGCTATGTAATGAAGGGAAATCATGCGCGCAGCTGTTTTTAATCACTCATATGAACCTTTGTCCATACAAGACGTTCCGATGCCTTTTGTTGGAGCTCATGACGTAAAGGTTAAGATCCAAACTTGTTCTATCTGTCATACGGATATGCAATTTATTGATCAGGGTTTGGCACCAAATATGAAACCGCCCATTATTCTTGGTCATGAGATCGCCGGTATTATTGAAGAAACCGGTACTGATGTTAAAAAATTCAAAGCTGGTGACCGTGTTATTTTACCCGCAATGATTACTTGTAATAATTGTCTCGCCTGTAAATCGTGGAATGAAACCCATTGCGAAAATATTAGGCGGATCGGCATTGATTGTAATGGTGGTTTCGCGGAATATATCGTTGTACCGGATTTTCATCCTTATCGACTTCCTTATGAATACAGTTTCGAGGCAGGAAGTCTAATCTCCAATGTGATGGTCGGAGCATACCATGTGGTTTTTGATCGTATTAATATACGTGCTGGCGAGAAAGTTGTGATCTTTGGAAGCGGCGGTTTTGGTTTAAGCATCCTCCAGATGGCTAAACTACGGGAGGCCCAAGTAACTATGGTCGATATCTTTGATTGGAAACTGAAAGAAGCTGAAAAACTTGGTGCTGATCATATATTAAATTCAAACAAAGTTGATATCTGTGAAAAAGCTGTGATCGAAACGGTAGGAGGTAAGCCCGATATCGTGATCGAAACCATTGGCGCGCCAAGGACGCTTCTTCAATCTATGAATGCTTTAAAAAAAGGCGGCCGTTTGGTGCTCTGCGGTTTAACCGATAATGCCCTTCCATTTCTTATTGGTCGCATTATCGGGAACGAAATATCTCTTATTGGAGCTACTGGTGCACCGCGTCGCAAAATACCCGAGATCATCCACCTGCTTGAAGATGGTAAAATTTCTTTAGATAATATGGTAACAAAACGATTTGATCTGGAACATATTAACGAAGCTATCAATACATTACGGATGGGACAAACCATTAAAACGGTGATTTACCCATTTGGAATTGAAAATAATAAATAACCAGAGTGAGCTATGAAAAGACTTGTAATTATCCCAACGTATAATGAAAAAGCCAATATCAGTAAATTGGTCAGTAAACTTCAATCCCTTAAAATAGAGAATCTTGATATTTTATTTATTGATGATAACTCACCAGATGGAACGGGAAAAATTCTCAAATCTTTTCAAAAAGATAATCCCAATCTTTTGCTGATTGAACGAGAGGGTAAGCTTGGTCTTGGGACCGCATATATCAGGGGATTCAAATACGGACTTAAGAATGGCTATGATTATATCGCCCAAATGGATGCTGATTTTTCACATAATCCAAAAGATCTTATACCGCTATTTAAAGAAGCCGAGAAACATGATTGGATTATCGGCTCTCGATATGTGTCCGGTATTAATGTAGTCAACTGGCCTTTACGCCGCCTGGTTCTCAGCAAAGGCGCAAATGTTTATACCCAGATCGTTACCGGATTACCCATTAAAGACGGAACAGCCGGATTTAAATGTTGGAATCGACGAGTTCTTGAGGCTGTAGATCTTGATGCTGTTCAATCCCGTGGTTATTCTTTCCAGATAGAAATGAATTTTCGGGCGTGGAAAGCCGGATTTAAATGCCATGAACATTCTATTGTTTTTATTGACCGGACTGTTGGTCAATCTAAAATGTCAAATAATATTATTTATGAAGCCGTTTGGATGGTGTGGAAATTGGCTTTCTGGAATCTTTTCGGAAAAATAAAAACCGCACCAAAAAAAGATGCCTAATCCTGATATTTCTATAATCATCGTTTCTTATAATGTAAAAACTTTTTTACAGCATTGTATTTATTCTGTTCAAAAAGCATCAAAAGGACTAAATACAGAGCTTTTTGTTGTTGACAATAGATCCATTGACGGAACAGGAGAAATGGTTCAGAGAGAATTTCCTGAAGTCAATTTTATTGGTAATGATAAAAACCTCGGTTTTGGGAAAGCCAATAATCAAGCACTAAAACAATCCCGCGGGAAATATATTCTTTTTCTTAACCCTGATACACTAATTGAGGAAAATACTCTTCGTGTATTTCTTGAGTTTCTGGACAACAATGAAAAAGTGGGGATTGCCGGTCCTAAGATCCTCAACTCAGATGGCTCGCTTCAGCTGGCCTGTCGTCGTTCATTTCCATCACCATCTATTGCTCTGCCTAAATTACTGGGCTTAAGCTCACTTTTCCCAAAAAGCAAAATTTTGGGAAAGTATAACCTTACTTATTTAGACCCCGATGAAAGCTATGCCGTGGATGCTGTTAGCGGATCCTTTATGTTCTGCAGGGGTTCTTTGATCCGTGAGCTGGGTGGTTTTGATGAAGATTTCTTTATGTATGGTGAAGATCTTGATCTATGTCGCCGCGTACAGCTAAAAAATAGCTTGGTTTATTATATCGCTGAAACAACGATCATCCACCACAAGGGCGAAAGTTCAAAATCTGCACCCTTTGACAGTTTACTCGCCTTTTACAAAGCTATGGATATTTTCTTTCGCAAACATTTCTCCCCACTTTACTCTTTTATTACCACACTCTTCTTCCGGCTTGGCATTGTTGCACATCTAACAATTAGTTTCCTCGGAAAAGCTTTTCATGCAATTCGCCTACCTTTATTGGATGCTGTATTGATCTCGGGAGCTTTAGCCACAGCAGTGTTTATTCGCTTTCCAAAGAATTTTGGTGAAGAATTTATACACTTTTTTCTCATTCTTGGTGGATATGCTCTTGTGTATCTTTGCTTTCTTGGGCTTGGGGGTACTTATCGCCGGGCGAAACATTATGATTTTGTCCGCGTGGCTGTAAACCTTTTCCCGGGATTTATTCTTAATGGCTTCTTTACATTTTTCATTTTGCGCTGGGCTCAATCCCGGTTGGTTTTCTTGATCTCCTTTGCTTTTATGCTCCTACTTTTACCACTTTGGCGTATTGTTGCTTCGCGTCAAAGATCAAAACATTTTAAGGAACATTCAGAAGCAGCTCGGAGAACTTTAGTTGTTGGTGCAGGAGAAGAAGGCCTGCGTATAGCAGCGACCCTTGGTAAACACCCTGAGCTAGGGTATCTTTTTGTCGGTTTTTCGGATAAAGAATTATCACATCCTAAAACCATCGGTAGCACAAGAGACCTCTCGCAACTTATCAAAACTCGCGAGATCGACCATGTGATCTTTTCTTCGGATGTGTTCACGCTCGGTGAGATCATCTCCATGATGGCTGAGTTGGCACATTTCCCTATCAGCATTAAGATCATTCCGGAAAAGGAAAATATGATCTTTGGAAAAGCCATTATTCAGAGTCTTGATGATATCCCGGTTATCGAAATGGAATATACCATTCTTAAACCTATCTGGCGTATTGCCAAAAGGGTTATTGATATGACATTTGCGTTGATCGGCATAATTTTATTCGCCCCATTTGCTTATGTTTCAAAGGTCATCTCCGGCTCACTCCCTATATCGTTTTCTGATGATGTTCCTAAAGGAAAAATATGGAAGCGCAAGAAAAATGATAGGGAACCCTGGTTGTATTGGTATCCTATGTTATTTTCTCTCATGCGCGGTGAAATGACCATTGTAGGTGATCTGAAAAATATCCCCGAAGGCAGTCGCCGCTACTATAAACCGGGTATGACCAGCATCATGCGTAGCGAAAAACCCGCTCTTCCCTCTCCCGAAGAACACGAACGCTTTATTCATTATTATATGAGCAATTTCTCCTTTGTGTTGGATGTAGAAATCGTATTTAAAACACTCGCGTTAAAGAAAAAATAATTTCATTAATTAATAACGGATTAGCATGAAAAAATTATTCATATTGATTGTTGTT